>DAOQMM010000022.1:0-37583 GCA_035335645.1 Rhodocyclaceae bacterium
CCGGCCCCTGCGTCCCGAACGCAGTGCTCTACCAGGCTGAGCTATTCCCCGACACGATCGAAAGATGGCGAAAACACAAATGCCACCTTTCTGAAACAAAACAGCCGCACTGACTATCGACGATTCGGACTGTGCTGCACGCCGAACATCAATATTCCCGCGCGACTGCGAACTTTGACAAGTGTACCAGCGAATCCTTGAAAATGGAAGGGGGCAGCCCTTCCAGCATCGCCAGCGCGCGCTCGGCCTCCTGGGTTGCGACCGCAAGCGTAGCCTCCAGTGCGCCGGTGGCACGCACAGCGTCCAGCACGCCGGCAAAGTCGTCACGGCCCCCGTTCTCAATGGCGGCCCGCACCCTCGCCGCCTGCTCGGGTGAACCATGCCGCATGGCATGAATCAGGGGCAGGGTCGGCTTGCCCTCTGCAAGATCGTCACCCAGATGCTTGCCCGTGGCCGCCTCGTCGCCGGAGTAATCGAGCACATCGTCCACGAGCTGAAAGGCGGTGCCCAAGTGCATGCCAAAGGCCGCAAGCTGTTCTTCCAGTTGCGGATCGGCCTTGCCCAGGATGCCCCCCAGGCGCGTCGCTGCCTCGAACAGCTTGGCGGTCTTGTAGCGGATCACCCGCAGGTAGTCCTCCACGTCCACATCGGCGTTGTGGCAATTGAGGAGCTGCAAGACCTCACCTTCGGCGATCGTGTTGGTGGCATCGGCCAGCACGCGCATGACGCGCATGTCGTCCACACCCACCATCATCTGGAACGCACGCGAATACAGGAAATCTCCCACAAGCACCGACGCAGCGTTTCCGAACAATGCATTGGCCGTCTTGTTGCCCCGCCGCAGATCCGATTCGTCGACCACGTCGTCATGGAGCAGCGTGGCGGTGTGGATGAATTCCACCACGGCGGCGAGCTCCAGATGGAAACGCCCGCGATACCCCATGGCACCGGCCGAAAAGAGCACGAGCGCGGGGCGCAGGCGCTTGCCGCCGCTGCCGATGATGTATTCGGCCACCTGGCGAATCAGAACCACGTCGGAGTAGAGACGTTCGCGGATGACGGCATCGAGCGCCTTCATGTCGTCGGCGATCGGTGCGTAAAGCTGCGAGAGAGACAAGGCAGTGCCCAGACGGGAAAAAGCGCGATGGTAGGGGGAGCTCAGCCCGTGCGTCAAGCGGCGTGGCGTAATACCCTGCTCAGCCCGCTGACAATGCGTCCAGCCGCAGCAGGCGGTCCGGTCGGTCACTGAACAGACCATCCACGCCCCACTCTACGAGGCGACACGCCAGATCGACCTGATTGACCGTGTACGCCCGTAGCCAGAGCCCCGCCGCGTGAACGGCTGCAACATCGCTGGCCCGCAGTGACGTCGCCTCGAGATGCACGGCACCACAGCCTAAGGCGCGGGCGCACGCCAGAATGTCGGCGTCGTAGCGTTCCGCCAGGAGGGCTCGGGGTATCGCAGGGAGCGCAAGGGCCACCTGTTCCAGCGCCTTGCGCGAGAAAGACGAGAAAAGGATCGCCGGTCGATCGCGTTCCGCGCACTGCGTCACCACGGCAATCACCGCCCGTGCGGTCACCTCGTCCAAATCGTCGGCGGGTTTGATCTCCACATTCGCAGCCAGACCCAGCCACCGGCAGCGTTCAAGCGCCGTATCGAGGCGCGGAATGCACTCCCCTGCGAAGGCAGGGTGATGCAGGCGACCGATATCGACTGCAGCGAGCTCCCCCCCTTCCAGATCGGGAACACGCCCGGGGAGCCCGGCGGTACGCTCCAGGGTTTCGTCGTGCATGAGCACCGGCACGGCGTCCCGTGACAGCATGACGTCGAACTCCACCGCGGAGCAACCGAGCCGCGCGGCAATCTCCAGCCCGGCAAGGGAGTTCTCGGGCGCCAGCGCACCGCCGCAGCGGTGGGCCACCACCCGGGGCCACGCTCCGCCGGGTCCCTCCATCAACAGGAGGGCGAGCAGCCGAGGGAACGCGAACGGGCCACGGCATCGTCCATGGCCACCTTGGAGGGCTTGCGGTCAGCCCACACGGCTTCCAGTTCCTCTTCGACGATCTGGCGCACGGCGGTACGCTGGGGATAGCTGCTCGCCGACGAGATCTTGGTGACCGGCTTGTGGGTCAGCTGCTTGACACCGATGCGAATGGCCTCCAGTTCGGGCCCGAGCACACGGCTTTCTGTCGCCGCCAGCAGACCGGCACGGTTCAGCGGCAGATAGCCCGCGTTGCGCTGCCATTCGACCTGACTTTCAGGCGTCAGCCACAGATTGACGAAACGGGCGATGGCCTTGTATTCGGCCGGCTTCTTGCCAGCACCAATCCACAGAGCCGGGCCGTCCGCCAGCGTGTTCTGGGGTGCGCCATAGTATTCGGCGTGATACGGCAGCGTGGCCACACCCACGTCGAACTTCGCCTCGCGACGCAGGGTCGGGAGGGCGGCGGACGGCGCCGTGAGGACGGCGCATTCACCTTGGGCAAACTTCTCGGTGGCTTCGTCGCCGCGACCGAAGACGTGCAGGTAGCGGGCCTTGAACCAGGAGGACAGCATGGCCACATGCTTGACGGGCAGCATGCCATTGATGGCCAGGGAAGCCCGCTTGCCCTCCGCCACCACCGGCTCGTTGTGCCAGGCGCTGCTGTTTTCCACCAGGATCCAGGCGGGCTGAGCCGAGGTGTAGGGACAGGTGCTGCCGTTGGCAACAAGCTTGCCGAGCGCGCCTTGCAGGTCCTGCCAGGTCTTGGGCGGCTCATCCGGATTGACGCCCGCTGCCTTGAAGGCATCACGGTTGTAGAACATCACCGGCGTGGACAGGCCGACCGGCAGGGCCAGCAGTCGATTCGAGGCATCCAGCGGGGTCGGCGTCATGAAGGCCGGCGCCTTGAGGGTTTCGACCCGTTCGCCAGCATCCTTCATGACCTGGTAGAGGGGTCGATAGCGCTGCGGCCCAGCCAGGAAGGCAGGCAGGTCCCGTTCGCCAAGAATCAGCATGTGGGGCAGCGCGCCTTCCGTCCAGGGCCGCTCGCTGACGACGATATGAGTACCCGGATTGGCAGCGTTGAAGCGGTCGACGAGCTTTTGCAGCTGGGCACCCTTGTCGGGTCCGAGGGTATGCACGAGTTCGAGATCGCCGACAGGCGCGGTGGCCTGGGGCACAGCCGGGGCCACCTTCTTGGCTGGCGCCGCGTAAACGGGGGACAGTAGGGCCAGGCCCAGGACAGCGCCGCCGGCGGCGACGCGACAGACATTCTTCATGGAGAGGGAATCCGCAGGAAACAAGGAGAGAGGTTACGCACCGCTAACCGGTCATTATAGGGACAAGCCGCGGCGGGAAGTTTAAGCAAATGTTCAAGTCACCTGCAGACCGGCCGTTGACTGGCTTGCCTCACGATCCCTCGACGCAGATGAAGATCACCTCTGTCCGCCTTGCACTCATGCTGGCCCTCGGCCCCACGCTGCTGGGGGGGTGCGAGCGCCTGGGCATCCCCGATCCGGCCAAGGCCCAGGCCCAGGCGGAAGCCGAAGGCAAGGCAATTGGCAGCGCCTGCCGCCATGCCGGGCGGGCCATCGAGGACTGCTACACCCTCAACCAGGCGGCCCCCAAGGCGGCAATCTTCTCCGGCTGGAAAGAGATGAACGACTACATGGTCGAGAACAAGATCGCTGAAGTCGCGCCCCAGCTGCCTCCGCCGCCCCCGCCGGCGCCCCCGCAAAAAACCGGCAAAAAAGCAAAGGACGGCAAGGGCGACAAGGACGAGGACCACGGCGACAAGGAGGACGCCGCCGATTCGGACAAGAGCAGCGGCGGGCATCGCGCCGACGAAGAAACGCCCCGCAGGCGCCGACGCAGCGCCGAATAGCACCGCAGTTCCGTCCGGGCATCGCCCGGTTCAACCCCCTTCGCGCGTCTGCCACCAGTCGATGAAATCGTCGACCGGCATCGGCCGTGCATAGTGGTACCCCTGCGCGTGATCGCACCCCAGCGCCGCCAGTGTCAGCGCGGTGTCAGCATCCTCGACCCCCTCGCCCACTACTTCGAGGCCGAAGGTATGGGCGATGCGGATCATCAGTTCGACAATGGCCCGATCGGCTTCGTCCCGGTTGAGTCGCTCCACAAAGGACTTGTCCAGCTTGAGCTCCTGGACCGGCATACGGCGCAGGTAATCCATCGAGGCGTAGCCGGTGCCGAAATCATCGAGCGACAACCAGCCGCCGGTTTCGCGCAGGCTCTCCAGTGTCCGTGCCGTCATCGCCTCATCGGCCACAAAGCCACCCTCGGTGATCTCGAAGCACAGGCGCTCCGCCGGCACGCGCCAGGTCTCGCAGGTCTGCCGCACAAAGACGGCCAACTCCTGATCGCGCAGGTCCTCTGCGGACAGATTCACCGACACGCGGATCTGGCATCCCGCCGCGCGCAGCGCAGCGACCGCCTGCACCGCACGCTGGATCACCCAGCGCGACAGGGCCTGGATCATCCCCACATTGCCGAGCACTGCCAGAATACGTTGCGGCCCGACCACGACCCCCTCTCCCCGCGGCCAGCGCAACAGGGCTTCCGCGCCGATCACCTGTGCGTCCGTCAGGCAGATCTGGGGCTGCAGATACAGGTCGAACTGGCAGGCTTCAAACGCACGGACGACCTCGTCTTCCATGTCGGCATCGGCCCGCGAAGCCCGCGCGAGGGACGCCGAATAGAGGTCGAAATAGCCATTCGCATGACGGGCCGCCACCAGCGCGGCGCGGGCCGCCTGCTCCAGCCCGAGCGGGTCGGTCGCATGTTCCGGCGCCAGCGCCCCGCCAGCGGCAAAGCGTCCATTCAGGGAGACGAAGCTGTTGTTGCGGAGGATTTCACAGGCATCCACCATCTTGTGTCCGGCCAGGGAGACCTGCGCCGGATGATGGATGCCCGGCAGGATCACGGCCCATTCCTTCTCACCGAGCGCGCACAGAATGTCGGCGGGCCGCACGGTCCCCTGCAGGGCCTCGGTAAACGCCAGACGGATACCGTCGCGTTCGTCCATGGGCAGCAGGGCCTCCGAACGTCCCCAATCGACGCCGATCACCACCAGACCAACGGGATCGGGCCCGGCGAGCTGCTGATCGAGGAGCGCCAGGAAACGACGCCGATTGGGAATACCGAGAACCGGATCGCCATCCTCCGCGTACAGGCGGAAGGCCTGCTCCCGCTCGATGGACACCTCCGACAGCAATCCCCCCAGGCACCAGCACAGGCGGATCACGGCGCTGAAGATGTCCATCTCCAGCCGATAGACCATCTCGCGCTCATCGAACAGGCGCTGCTGGCACAGATCGACGAGCTGCTGGATGGCGACAAACGGGAACTCGGCAACCGCTCCGGCCAGGTAACACTCCGACCAGCTCGCCACCAGCCGCTCCGGCCAGCGCGGCGTGAAATCCCATTGGGGCAGACACGCCAGATCCTCGCAGAACAGGCGCAACGCGGGACCGATGGCGCCTTCGCCCCGGCCGTCCGGACTCAGCAGGTCGAGACGCTCCAGCAAGGACTCGGTCAATCCCTGCCCATCCACGATCCGCCCAAAGGCCCGGATCGCTGCCTGCTGGGCCTGTCCAAAGCCATAGCGCGCCAGCATGCGTGCCAGGGCCTCGTTGCCGATGACGGCGATACCGTTGCGCTCCCGCAGTACGATGCTGTTCATGCCAGGTAATACTCGGAAGGATCGACCCCATAGGCGCCGGGCGGCAGGGATCGCACGATGGCGTAAGGATCACCCGCCAGATTGGGCGGGTCGTAGAGCAGATCGACCACCAGCGGATAGGCATTGGGCTTCTTGTCCGGCCCGAGCAGCAGCATCACCCGGGGTTTGAGCCGGCGCACGCGGTTCTGGGCGATCACCACCGCCACCTCGCCGGAGTTCAGCTCCACCAACGTCCCGACCGGGTAGATGCCGATGCACTGGACGAACTGGTCGACGGTGGTCTCGGCAAACCCCCGCCCACGCATGGCGCGAAGCTCGTCCAGGGCGGCCTGGGAGCTGGCCGCCTTGCCGTAGGGCCGGTTCCGCGTCATGGCGCAGTAGACGTCGCACAGGCCCGCGATCTGGGCCGCGAGACTGATCTGCTCGTCCTTGAGCCCGCGCGGATAGCCCGACCCGTCGCAGCGCTCGTGGTGCTGCCCGACAATCTCCAGAAGCAGCGGCGACGCGTTCGGGTTGGCCGCCAGGATCTGGACCGAAAAATCCACGTGGGTTTTGAAGATCTCGTACTCGGTGCGGGTGATCGCACCCACTTTCTGCAGCAGGCGCACCGGCATGCGCAGCTTGCCCACGTCCTGGAGCATGCCCGCAATGCCGAGCGTGGCGATGACGTCCTCCGGCAGGGCCAGATGGCGCGCGTAGATCATCACGTGCGCTGCCACGTCGAGGGAGTGGTCGTAGCTGTACTGATCGGTCTGCTTGAGCCGCACCAACCACAGGAGCGCGTCCGGATTGCGGGCCACGCTCAGCACCATCTCGCCGACGACGGCCCGCAGGCGCTCCAGATCGGGGTTGAGATTGCTCTGCACGTCGCGGGCGATCTCCTTGAGAATCACCTGCGCCTCATCCACCAGCGGCGCAGCCGCGACGATCTCCTCCTCCACGGCGGGCCCGCCATAGACGAGGCCAGCGTTGGCCGCCGCACCCGACGGCGACGCGCCCTCTTCACCCCCGGCCGCGCGCCGGGCGCCAGTACGTTTGCCATCGCCGGTCGGCGTCACAATCGGTCGGCTTACCCGACCAGCAGGGCTTGCATCCGCCGAAGGCTCGGCCACGGAACCGCTGCGCGCGCGCTCGGGACGGTCGGGATAACGGTAAACGAAGGGCTCACGGGTTCGCTCGTCCGCGTTTGCGTCGTCCGCCTTGCGTTCACGCATGGCGCGCAGCAGCGCAAAGAAATCCTGGGGACGCCGACGGGCATCCGCTGCCGGCACATGAAACTCTGCCAGCCGCGCAGCGCGGACGTCGGCGTCACCCGCCGGCGTGACCGTGTCGGGACGCCATTCCACGCCCACCGAACGGGCCCGGTCCACATAGACGAAGCGACACAGGGAGCGCACCTGCGCAAGGATCGTTTCGTCAGCGACGAGAAATCCCTGGATCAGGAACGGCGACTCCAGCCATGGCCGGTCGAGTTCGCAGATGAACGAACCGACCGCCAGATCCTGAACCGCCACGATTTCCTTCAAACCCTTCTCCCGATGACCACAACAAGCCGCGTCGCAAGAGACGTACTACGGTGCCGGATTCGTAAACTGAAGATGCAGCGCATCCACCTGCGCCACGACGGCCGGTTCCAGCACCCGGGCGCACGCGGCCAGATTCTCTTCCAGCTGGGCAGGCGAGGTCGCTCCAACAATCGTGCTGGCGACAAACGGCCGCCCGGCCACAAAGGCCTGAGCCAGCGTGGCCGGTGAAAGACCGGCTTCCTGCGCCAGCGCCGCGTAGGCCTGCACCGCCGGCTGGACATTGGCCTTGCCGTAGCGCTGACCAAAGGCCGGGAAGAGCGACAGGCGCCCCTGCGCGGGCGGATCCACCAGATATTTTCCGGTGAGATGCCCGAAAGCCAGCACCGAATACGGCATCAGGCCGATCTGCTCGCGAAAGCAGGTCTCTGCCAGCGTGTATTCAAAATTGCGGTTGAGCAAGTTGTACGCATTCTGGACCGACACCACCCTAGGCAGGCCCAGTTCCCGCGCATGGCGCAGGAATTCCATCACGCCCCAGGGATGTTCGTTGGAAAGCCCCACGTAGCGGATCTTGCCCTCGCGGACCAGCTCGGCCATCGCCTCCAGTTGCTCGCGGATCGGCGTTGCCTCCCGCTCGGCGGCAGCGTCGAAGCGCCACTGCCCGAACATGGGCTGGTTCCGCGCCGGCCAGTGGATCTGGTAGAGGTCGATGTAATCCGTCTGCAGGCGCCGCAGGCTGCCTTCCACCGCCACCCGGATGTTGTCCCGGTCGAGGGACAGCGGCCCGCCGCGGATCCAGTCCATGCTGCGTGCCGGACCGGCCACCTTGGTGGCGATCACCACCTGCTCGCGCGGACGTCCGCGCAGCCAGGTGCCGATGATGGATTCCGAACGGCCACAGGTTTCGGCCCGCGGCGGCACCGGATACATCTCGGCCGTATCGATGAAGTTCACGCCCCGCGCCATCGCCAGATCCAGCAGGGCGTGGCTCTCGGCCTCGCTGTTCTGCTGGCCGAAGGTCATGGTGCCGAGGCAGACCGCCGACACCCGCAGATCGCTGCCACCCAGTTGTCGTACTTCCATGCGCTTGCTCCACAGACCGGCCGGGCGGAAGCCGGACGCAATCGGGTATGATCGGCACCGGCCTGCGCCTGCCTCGACCGTCGAGCCCCGCCCGCCACAGACCAACCGGCGCATTCTACATCCCGTCCCCCGCCGCCCGGCGACCGATTATCCCCGATGAGCACCCCGTCTCCGCACTGCCTGACCCTGGGCGCCCTGATCCAGTGCCGCCCCGGTTTCGAGCCGGACGCCGCGGCCGAACTTGCGTCCCGCGCCCATGCAGCGCGCCTCGTCGGACCGGTGTCCGGCGCCCCCCGCAGCGGCTTCTGCACCCTGACCCTCGCCGAGCCCCTGCCCCGGGATCTCCTGCAACGCCGTCTCGACGCCTCCCAGCTGGTGTTCTCGCGCCAGAGTTTCCAGGTCGTCGCGGTGCTCGACGATCTCCCCGAACGGGATCGCCTGACGCCGCTGGTGTCCGCCATCGCGGCCGGCGGCGAACGCTTCTGCCGCCTCCTGCTGGAAACCCCGGACACCAACGAGGGCAAGGAAACCTCGGGCTTCCTCCGGCGCTTCGAACCGCTCCTCGACGCGGCGCTCCGTGACGCGGGCCTGCTGCGCCCCGACTCGCCCCACCTGCCGCGCCTCCACGTCTTCTTTGCGAACGCCCGCCACGTCTGGCTGGGGTTCAGCGCGCCGAGCGACGGCTCCGCCTGGCCCATGGGCATTCCGCGCCTGCGCATGCCGAAGGACGCGCCGAGCCGCTCCACCCTCAAGCTCGCCGAAGCCTTCCTCACCCTGCTCACACCGGACGAACAGAAAGCCACCCTGCGACCGGGCCTGCAGGCAGTGGACCTGGGCGCCGCGCCCGGCGGCTGGAGCTTCCAGCTCGCCAGCCATGGTCTGCGCGTCACCGCCCTGGACAACGGCCCCCTCGCGCCGGCCGCCCTCGCCACCGGGCTCATCGAGCACCTGCGCGCCGACGGCTTCACCTGGAAGCCGCGCAAACCCGTCGAATGGATGGTCTGCGACATGGTCGAGCAACCCGCCCGCATCGCACCGCTGATGGCCGAATGGCTGGCCAGCGGACGCTGCCGGCGCAGCCTCTTCAACCTCAAGCTCCCGATGAAGCGGCGTTACGAGGAGCTGGAGCGCTGCCGCGCCCTCATCGACCAGCGCCTGCGCCACGCGGGCATCAAATACGTCTTGCGAATCAAACACCTTTACCACGACCGGGAAGAGGTCACCTGCTATCTGACACGGCGCTGAAGTGCCGACCATGTATAATTCAGGTTTCCTGATTTGGTGCACTGCAAAAACACTGCACCCCAACGCGATCGATCCATGTCGTTTTCCGAACTCGGGCTGATTCCCGAAATTCTCCAGGCGGTGGCCGATGCCGGCTACACCGAACCTACCCCGATCCAGCGCCAGGCCATCCCGGTCGTCCTTGCCGGTCACGACGTCATGGGCGGAGCCCAGACCGGCACCGGCAAGACCGCGGGCTTCACGCTGCCCCTCCTGAACCGCCTCGCCCGCCACGCCAGCGCCTCGGCGAGCCCGGCACGCCATCCGGTGCGCGCACTGATCCTCGCACCCACGCGCGAACTGGCCATGCAGGTGTACGAATCCGTGCGGATGTACTCTAAGCACCTGCCCCTGCGCAGCGTGTGCATCTATGGCGGCGTGGACATGAACCCGCAGATCCAGGAGCTGCGCCGCGGCATCGAGATCGTCGTCGCCACGCCCGGTCGCCTGCTCGACCACGTGCAGCAGAAGACCATCGTCCTCAACCAGGTGGAATTCCTGGTGCTCGACGAGGCCGACCGGATGCTCGACATGGGCTTCATCCCGGACATCCGCCGCATCCTCGCGCTGCTCCCGGCCCAGCGCCAGAGCCTGCTGTTCTCGGCCACCTTTTCCGACGAGATCAAGAAGCTCGCCGACCAGATGCTCAAGAACCCGCAGCTGGTCGAGGTCGCCCGCCGCAACATGGTCAGCGAGACCATCACCCACGTGGTGCACCCGGTTTCCAGCGGCCTCAAGCGCAACCTGCTCGCCCATCTGATCCGCCACGAAGAAGAAGCCCAGGTGCTGGTCTTCGTGGACACCAAGTTCGGCTGCAGCCGCCTGGCCCACTTCCTGGAACGTCACGGCATCTCCGCCGACGCCATCCACGGCGACAAGAGCCAGCAGGCCCGCACCGAGACCCTCGAGAACTTCAAGTCCGGCAAGACCCGCGTACTGGTCGCCACCGACGTCGCCGCCCGCGGCCTCGACATCGAGGACCTGCCCTCGGTCATCAACTTCGAACTGCCCCACACCGCCGAAGACTACGTCCACCGCATCGGCCGTACCGGCCGTGCCGGCAAGACGGGCAAGGCCGTGTCGCTGGTCAGCGCGGAGGAGCGTCATCGTCTCGCCGACATCCAGAAGCTCATCAAGGTGGAGATCCGCCAGGAAGTCGTCGCCGGTTACGACCCCGAACCCGATTTCTTCGAGGCCGACGGCAAGCGCCGCCGCCACGCCGCCTCCGCACCCAAGGCCGAGGCCGGCGGCGAACCCCGCGAACGCCACGAACGTCGCGAGCGTCGCCCGGAACGGAGCCCGCGGGAATCCTCTGGCCGCGGCGGTCCCCGGACGCCCCACATCGCGCCGGACGGTTTCGACTTCAGCAAGCCCTATGAGCAGCGTGAGACGCCGCCCCACACGCTTGCCGACGCCGCCGATGCCAGTCCCAAGAAGGCTCGCAAGCCGATCGCCTTCCTGCTTGGCGGCCTCGGCCGGCGCGACTGACGCAGGCATCTCCCACGGCGTCCAAACCAGCGCCATTGCAAAGAAAAGGCCACGCGATGCGTGGCCTTTTCACATGCCGCCCAATCCGCAGCCGCGTCACTTGCGGCGCAGAAAGAACTCGAAACTCTGGTCCGGCCGCTCGTTCTGCTCGATCAGTTCGTGCCCCGTCTGTCGTGCGAATGCCGCAAAATCCTTTGCCGAGCCCGGATCCGTCGCGAGCACGCGCAGCACCTGCCCCGCCTGCAATTCGGCCAGAGCCTTCTTGGCCCGCAGGATCGGCAGCGGGCAATTCAAACCGCGGGCATCCACTTCCTTGTCGAACACCATCTCGAATCCTCTTCACCGCAGATGACAGGAGGCGATTCTAACGTGCACACCCCACGCCCGCCCGCCAGAACACCCCCATTCGAGGGGTGATTTCGGCACGACTTCGCACACGTTTAGCAAACTTTGCGTTTATATCAAAATGGCAAATTCTGACTTTTGTCATCTGTGAATTACGTCACCAATTCAATCAGAATAGCGAAGTCGGGGATATCTGACTTCATGGCATAATCGTGCTGCCAAAATTTCATATGTCATTTTCGGATGACCCCGATGTCTTGTCCGAAAAGGGCTTTTGCCCATTTCGGGCAGCACCCGAAGACATTGCCCCCTCAGTCACTTCAAGAAAGCCAAAAAGATGCGCTCTAACATGCTCCAGACGGTCCTCAGCGACCTGAACGGCACCTCCGCCGACATCGAAGCCTCCGCCATCATCTCCTCCGACGGCCTCATGATGGCCGCCCTGCTGCCCAACACGGTCGATGAGGACCGCGTGGGCGCAATGAGCGCCGCCATGCTCTCCCTGGGCGACCGCACCGCTCGAGAGCTGGCCCGCGGCAACCTCGAACAGGTGCTGATCAAGGGCGAAAAAGGCTACGTCCTGATGCTCCAGGCCGGCGCCGACGCAGTGCTCACCGTGATGGCCAAGCCCTCCGCCAAGCTCGGGCTGGTGTTCCTCGACGTCAAGCGCGCAGCCGACTCGATCGCCCGCATCCTGGGTTGAAAGCGAGGAGTCGAGCATCATGACTGACATGGACCCCGCGTCCATCGTCGGGAACGCCCGGGAGTGCACGCTGCAGCACTTCCAGAGCGTCGCCCGCAAGGTGTACGTGACCGATGTGGAAACGCCCTACCCCCAGGGCAAACTGATCGTCTCCCGAACCAACGTGGAGGGCGTCATCACCCACTGCAACCAGTCCTTCGTGGACATGTCGGGCTACGAGGAACACGAACTCGTCGGACAGCCCCATTGCATCCTGCGTCATCCCGACATGCCCGCTGCAGCCTTCCGTGATCTGTGGGAAACGGTGCAGGCGGGCCGCCAGTGGCATGGTTATGTCAAGAACCTGCGCAAGGATGGCGGCTACTACTGGGTCTATGCCACCGTTGTGCCCAATGTCCGTGACGGCCAGATCGTCGGCTACACCTCCGTCCGCCGCGAACCCGCCCGCAACAGGATCGCCGAAGCCGAAGCCCTCTACCGGAGCATGAGCTGACCATGACCCTCAATTTCACGGTCAGTCCGAGCTTTCCCAACGAGCGCATCTCGGACTGGTACATCTTCAACACCTGGCTGCAGCGTGCCCTGTCCGCGCAAGTCCACCTGGAACTCTACGACGGCTTCGGCGCCCAGCGTCAGGCCATCGCCGACGGCAAGGTGGACCTCATCTACGCCAACCCGTTTGATGCGTCGCTGCTGGTGCGCGAGAAGGGATTCCGCGCCGTCGCAGGTCCCGATGACCGCGCCGACGAGATGGTGGTCTTCACCACCGACGCATCGTCCGCACGCCAGATCGCCGACCTGAAGCCGGGCACCCGCCTGGCCTGCACCGACGACCCGGCGGTCAATACCGTCGGACGCATCCTGCTCGAGCCGGCCGGTCTGGGTCCCGACAACACGGTCACCGTGCAGAAGGAGACCTATGTCCAGGTCGCCCGCGATGTCCTGCAGGGCCATGTGGATGTGGGCTTCATGCCCGTCGAAGCCTTCGAAGGCCTCTCCCGTCTAGTACGGCGCGACCTGCGTCCGCTGGTCACGAGCCAGTTGCACGCGCTCTTTCACGTGTTCCTGGTCGGTCCGGCCCTGGCGGCACGCAGCGACGAGATCGCCGAGCTCCTGACCGGACTCAACGACTCCGACAAGGGTCGCCAGATGCTCGCCGCGCTCGGCAGCACGCACTGGCGGCGGGTTTCCCAGGAAGATGCCGAATTCATGATCGACATCATCTCGACCCTCGCCCAGTGAGCCTGTTCATCACCGACACGGCGCAGCCCGGACGGATCCGTCCCCCCTCCGTCCCGGCGGTCTTCGGACTGCCGGTACGGACCCTGAACATCGCTTCCCATTGGCACAGCCCGGCCACCGGCGCACTGCTCGCCGCCGAGATCGGCCGCACACCGGCCAATCTGCACGCCCACGTCCAGCGCATCTCCCTGTGGAGCAGCCTGGGCGACTCGCGGGAACTGATCGCCGCGATCATCGATCTGTGGATGGTGCTCGGCCCCCATGGAATGGACCTGCGCAAGCGGATGCTCGACACCCATCGGGAGATCCTCGAGCGCGAAGGGCTTGCCGCGTGGATGAGTGCCCAGCTCAGCACCGGCGCCGACCGCCACGATCCCCTGCTGGCCCGCCCGGGCGTTGTGCTGGCGCGCCCCGTCCGCGGCATCCGGCGATTTCTGCGAACTCCCGCCACTCTGTCTGCTGCCCGGACATGAGCAGCAATGAAACCCCGGCAGGCATGCTTCAGCTCATCCGGCACGCCCTCTCGTTTCCCGGCCCGTCCTCGCCCTCCTCGCCGACGCCACACGCCATGAAACACCCCCCGCGCCCTTCCGCCCGCAGCCAGCCCCTGGCCCTGCATCTCCTCGAAGTAGGCAGCATGGACCAACGGCTCATCGGTCTGTCGGTCGAACGGCACATGAAACATGTCCTTCGCCTGGTGACCGAACCCGACCAGGCCCGGGCCGTCCTCATCGATTGCGACCGCCAGGGCGCGCAGGACGCCCTGCGCCAGGCACGGCTCCTGCGCGGCGTGGGGATCGTGGGTTATGCCTTCAACCCGCGGGAGCGCAACAACGCCTTTCCGGGCATCGAGATCCTCAACAAGCCGCTGGCCCTGGACCGCCTGCCCGAAGCACTGGATCGGGCCATCGCGGCGGCCGGTGCGGCTCCGCCGACAATCCCGGCGGATTCTCCCCCGCCGGCAGCCCCCCCCGCCCCCCCCACCCTGGGTGAAGGCGTTCAGGCGGACGACGCGGACCTGTGTGGCGCACTCGAAGATCTTCCACCCGCCCCGGGCGCCCCGCTGCCGGACAAGGTTTTCTTCGATCCCTCCGACTACCTGATCGGGACCCTTGCCCAGGCGGTCAGGACCACCGCCGAGCTCGGTCGGCCCCAGGCCATCGCCGGACTGCCGCGGATCATCCGCATCGAACCGAAGCCCGCCCCCACCTGCATCGCCGGCTACCGGGACAATCAGCTCCGGCCCCTGTCCATGGCCCAACTCCCCCAAAGCACGGCCCGTATCGTGCCGGCCCCGTCGTTCCGGGAACACATCGCCGGTGAGGTCGCCTGCGCCGCGGAAGAGCTCCTCTGGAATGTGGCCGCCTGGGGCGCCCGCGGACGGATTCCCGCAGGCCACGACCCCTACCGCCCGGTCCGACTCCGGGCCTGGCCGAATTTCCCCGCCATCTTCGTGTCCCCCCACGCCCTGCGTATCGCTGCCCTGTGGGTTCGCAGCCATGCGACCCCGGTCGAGATCGCCAGCCGGCTCGCGATTCCGCAGCGCTATGTCTTTTCGTTCTACAGTGCGGCACATTTTTCGGGCCTCCTGGACCTTCAGCCACCACCGCCCACGCCGGCTCCCGTAGAATCCGCGCCGCAGACGGAACGCGTGCCGGACACACCGGTCGCGTCGCGACATCCAGCCCCGTCGCCCCAGAAACCGTCACTGCTTTCGCGAATCCTGAGGAAACTCCTGAATGCGGTCTGAACGCGCCCGCCACAACAAGATCGTCTTCTCGGGCACCGTCGGTGCAGGCAAGAGCACGGCCATCGCCGCCCTCAGCGACATCCCGCCGGTGAGCACCGAAGCCGACGCAACCGACGAGACGGCCGACATCAAGAAGACCACCACAGTCGCCATGGATTACGGGCTCCTGAGCCTGCCCGACGGCGAAAAGGTCATGCTCTACGGCACCCCCGGCCAGGAGCGCTTCAGCTTCATGTGGGAAATCCTGTCGGAAGGCGGCATCGGCCTGATCCTCCTGATCAACAACGACACCCCCGCCCCCCTGGACGACCTGGAGCGCTACCTCAAGGCCTTCAAGAACTTCATCGCGTCCACTGCCGTTGCCATTGGCGTCACCCACATGGACAAGGCCCCCGTACCCAGCCTTGACACCTACCGGGCCAAGCTCGCCGAAGTCGGCCTCCACCCCATGCCGGCCGTCTTCCGCGTCGATGCCCGCAGCCGGGAAGACGTGGCGACGCTCGTCAAGGCCCTCCTCTTCACCCTGAACCCGGGTCTGATCGATGCTTGAGATAATCCCCGGCTCCTACCTCGCCGTGACGCCCTACGGCGCCTGGCGGGCTGTGTCCCGTGCCGACGACTCCATCGAACGGCGCATTCTGCAGGCCATCCTGTGCGAGGCCCAGTCCCCGATGCTGAGCGCCGAGGCCGCCTGCGCGTGGACCGGCGAGAGCAACGCCGAAGCCGCGCTCGGTCATCTCCTGCGCCTGCAGGAGGACGCGAGCCTGGAAGCCTGGACCACGCCGCGTAAAGTGCCGTTTGGCTCCATGGAGGCCAGCCTGCCGCCCCTCCTCGCCACCCTCAGCGATACCCGTCGGGCCGTGCTGGCCGACCGCATGGGCTTCTGCCTCGCCATGGCCGGTTTCCCCCAGGAGCAAGGCGACGCCCTTGCGGCCCTCGGCGCCGACATCCTGTCGGTGGCCGAACGCCAGAGCGCTGCCCTGGCCCAGATCGGCGACCAGCTTCTGGACGGCTGGGGCAACGTGGACGCCGCCGGAGTCAGTGGATTGTCCTTCTGGCCCATGCACGTGGGACGCATCCGTCTCGCCCTCACCGTGAGCGGCCGTCCCCGCTTCAATCAGGCCACGTTCTCGGACCTCGTTTGGTCCCTGTGCGTCCGCTACGGCCGCATCTGACACCACTCGGTCCCACGCCCACCGGATGCCGCGTACCCGCGATCACACAATCGCCGCAGGACTCTGACTCCGTCGCACCCGCCGGGACGGCCGACGCGACACCGTCTGTGCGCGCGCACGCCGAATTCATCCCCACCGCAGTAGCTCAGACGGGCCCGCACGTAGCCGGCGTCGCCTACCAACCGACGCCGCACCGCCTACGCACGTTCGCACGTTGCACCGCCGGCGGGGCCGCAGCATACCGAATGCCGGCATCGCAATTGTCCAACGAAATCGCGGAATGATCGGATCGTCCAGGCAAAGTCATGCCAATGACCCTTAAAGGGATCCGCTCAAAACGACGGTAAACGAGAAATATGAACCGCAAGGCGGCATTCGAGCCTGGCCTGTCGAATCGGAATGCACGGCATGCAATCTCATCGACGCGGATTGCCCCCGCCACCACGAGGATTGCCGCGCCCCGTATCCATCGATTACCGAATGCCCAGCGCCGGGCTGACCGCCATCCGATGCAAGACCATGAAAATGTGCGCAATTCACCTGATGCCTCGCACAACCGCCACGGCGATCACCGACCGGCTCCGGGCATTTAAAACTCGCACGTGCCGAATGGCGGACCACCGCGTCACCTTGCATTGCGGCCTCGCCGTGTGGCTTTAGCGAGCCCCTTGCCCGCAGAGGCACCGTCGTCGAAATCCGATCGCGCCGTAGCCGCTGAACAGATCACTCAGGCAAGCACTCCCCGATACACGGGCTGCCGCGCCGGACAGTGGCCCCCATGCCACCTGCGCACATCGCGAGCCGATGACTGCGCGAATCCAGCGCAGGAAATCAGCGGGTCATGACCGATCGCCCGCGAAGCACCCGACCCGACGGAAACCCATGAACGGCAAGGGTTTTCAATTGGCGGCACGAACTTTCCGGAGAGCGCAGCAATCAAAGTCAGCTTCATGCAAGACTTTAACGCTGCCACAAAGCATATATTCCCCACCCGCTCACCCGGCGCCGCACCGATTCCAATAGGCGCTGTTGCCTGCAACAATCAGGCATCCATACGGGTCTCGAATCGCCTTAATGTTGTGTCAAAGGCCTTGCCCACGCCAATATTCACCATTTTACGCTCCAACACCTATTCAGCTATTGCACCACTATTGCTTTAGTGATACGTTTCGCCCACTCTCAACACGACAGGTGCCTTATGAGCCAGCTGGAAGACCTGAAAAGCGAACTGAACAAGATCGATGGCGAAATTGCCGCTTTGTCGCAACGTCGCATCGACCTGCAGACGCAAATCGATGCCGAACAGAAGAAATATGCCGAAGAAGCCCTCAGCAAGATTGTGGGCGAACTCAAGTCGCTGAATCTCGACCCGGCCGACATTGCGAAGGCCCTCGGCGTTCCGGTCACGCCGACCGCCAAGAAGACGCGTGCGCCGCGCGGTTCGGCTCCCGTCAAGAGCAAGGGCGAACCGAAGTATCGCAACAGCGTCGATCCTTCCAAAACGTGGAGCGGCAAGGGCCGCAAGCCCGAATGGGTGATCACCTATCTGGCCAATGGCGGCAAGCTTGAAGACCTGCTGATCCACAAGGCCTGAGCGCACCCCGGCCTTTCGCCGGGACTGCCCCAGCAGTCCTTCACAGCCCGCATTCCGCTGCGCAGGTAGCCGGTGCGGGCTGTTTGCATGACGGCAACGCCCCGACGGTTTTGCGTCGGCACCGCCGCATTCCACCCTTGCGTGTCATCCGCGGATTCCGCGATTCCATCGGTTCAACGACCCCATCTGCCATGAGCGACCCCTTCACCCACTTCGACGCCCAGGGCCAGGCCCATATGGTGGACGTCGCCGACAAAGCCGAAACCCGCCGTGTCGCCCGCGCCGAAGGCTGCATCGTCATGCGCCCCGACACCCTTGCACGCATCCTCGCTGGCGACAATCGCAAGGGCGACGTGATCGGCATCGCCCGCATTGCAGCCATCCAGGGCGCCAAGCGCACCGCCGACCTCATTCCCCTGTGCCACCCCATCCCCCTCACGCGGGTGAGCGCTGACTTCACGGTCGAAGGCGCGGACACCATCCGCTGTACCGTCACCGCAGAAACCGTGGGGCGAACCGGTGTCGAAATGGAGGCGCTCACGGCCGTGCAGATCGGCCTCCTGACCATCTACGACATGTGCAAGGCCGTGGACCGGGGCATGCTCATGCAAGGCATCCGCCTCCTCGAAAAGGAAGGTGGCAAATCCGGGCACTGGGTGGCCGAAGCCTGAGCGCCGACCGGCTCCCGACCCTGCACCGCGAGGCCGGATTTCGGCCGGCACGCGGACCCGCGTGGGCTGGCGTCGGCGGGCCCCCGCATCGCCGCCGGGCCGATGTCCGGATCGACCTGGTCAATCGGGCGCCGTGCCGCCATCACCCGCCCCGATCGGGCGGCAGTTGCGTCCTGCCCTGCCCGCCCATAGGGCTCCGTGCCGCACGCCCCAAAACAGGGCATGCGCAAGACAGGGGTCAAGCTTCGGGTCTAGAATGGGCGCCGCCGGAACGCCCTGCCGGTGCCTCCCCTGATAGATGGCATCATGAGCCACGAAATCGAACTGAAGCTGACCCTCCCCAAAAAGGCGCTCGCGGCCCTGCGCAAGCACCCCCTCCTGGCCGAAGCCCCCCGCGAAGGCCGCACCTGCACCCTCGAAAACACCTACTACGACACGCCGGAGCTGGAGCTGCGCGAGCGGCGCATGGCCGTGCGCACCCGCAAGGCCGGCAGTCGCTGGCTGCAGACCGTCAAATGCGCGGCCGAATCCGTCGGTGGCCTGAGTGCCCGCCCGGAATGGGAACAGCCCTACGTTAACGCCAGCTTCGACTTTTCTACCGTGGACCGGGACGACGTGCGCGAGCGCCTCGAAACCTACCACCCGCGCCTCGTCCCCGTCTTCACCACCCAGTTCCGGCGCGAGACCGTAGTGCTCACGCCACGCCCCGGCACCCGCGTGCTGGCGATGATCGACAGCGGCACCATCGAAGCCGGCGAGCGCAGCGCAGCGCTGTGCGAACTGGAACTGGAACTCGTCGACGGCGACCCCCGCGACCTCTACGCCATCGCCCTGCAACTCGCCGAGACCCTGCCCCTCACGCCCGAGAACGTCAGCAAGGCCGAGCGCGGCTACCGCCTGTACTCCAACCTCGCCCTGAGGCCTGCCAAAGCCCGGCCGTCGCGCCTCAGCGCCGAGCTCTCGCCGGTGGACGCCTTCCGCCTGATCGCCTTCGACTGCCTGGCCCTGTGGCAGGCCAACGAATCCGGCGCCCGCGAAAGCGACGACCCGGAATTCATCCACCAGCTCCGCGTCGCCCTGCGCCGCCTGCGCTCTGCCCTGCGCCTGTTCGGACCGGCCCTGCCCGATGACTTCACACGACGCTGGTCCGACGGTCTCAAGGAGGCCGCCGACGGCCTGGGTGCCGCCCGCGACCTGGACGTGATGCTCGCCGAAGTGCTCAGCCCGGTGGCCGAATCCGGCCTCGCCGACGAAGCCACCCAACGCCTCATCGCCATGGCCGTGGATCGTCGCGACCGGGAAAAAACCGCCGCCCGCGCCCAGCTCCTCGCCGCCAGCCACGGTCGCCAGATGCTCGCCCTCGCGGCAGATCTGTATGCCCTGGAGAGCGATTCCCTGGTCAAATCCGCCCAGCTCTCCACTTTCGCCCGCCTGCAGCTGAGCCAGCTGCGCAAGCGCGCCCGCAAGCGCTACAGCGCCGCCGGCGACCTACAGGCCGAAAAGCTCCATGAACTGCGCGTGGCCCTCAAGCGCCTGCGCTACGGCATCGAATTCCTGCTCCCGCTGCTGCCCCAAAAGGCCACCGTGCGCTACGCCAACGCCCTCGCCGACGCCCAGGAGACCCTCGGCTACCTCAACGACGAAGCCGTCGCCCGCCGCCGCCTGCGGGACTGGGCCGGCAAGGATCCGGAACTGCGCAGCGCCGCGGCATTCGTGGCCGGCTGGCACGCCCCGCGCATCGCCCGCCTGCGCCGCAACGTGCTGCCCGGCCTGGAAGCCCTCCTGTGGGGCAAGGCTCCGTGGAGCCGTTGAAGCGTGTCATCGTCCGGTAACACCCCACCCCCAGACTGCCCGCCTCTTTGGGGAGAAGAGGAGACACCTACCATGGATCTGCTGCTGTGGCGTCACGCCGAAGCCGTGGACGGCGTTCCCGACAGCACGCGGGAACTCAGCGAACGGGGCCTGCGCCAGGCCCATAAGATGGCCGAATGGCTGGACAAGCGCCGGCCCAAGCGCCTGCGCGTGCTGGTCAGCCCCACGCTGCGCACGCGCCAGACGGCGAGCGCCTTCACCCACGATTTCGAAGTCGTCCCGGCACTCGGCCCGGGCAACGACATCGCCTCCATCCTCGCCGCCACCGGCTGGCCGGATGCCGGCGGTGCCGTGCTGATCGTCGGCCACCAACCCGAACTGGGCCGTCTCGCCGCGCTGCTGCTGGCCGGCCAGGAGGCCGACTGGACGATCAAGAAAGGCGCGCTGTGGTGGTTCACCAATCGCGTCCGCGACGAGGAGACCCAGACCGTCCTGCGCGCCGTGGTGCCTGCCGACCTGGCCTGATCCCCGCAGCATGAAAAAAGCCGCCCGCGGGCGGCTTTTTTGTTGGCGCAGCGCCGGGGTCAGCGGGCCGGCACCATGATCTCGGCTTCGCCTTCGACCACATTCTTGCCGCGCACGGAGCACACCGTGTCGAACTTCGCCTTGCGCTTTTCGGGCACCAGTTCCTTGATGGTGACGCGGGTCACCACGGTGTCGCCGATCTTCACCGGCGCCTTGAACTTGAGCGACTGGGACAGGTAGATCGCGCCCGGGCCGGGCAACTTCATGCCGAACACCGTGGAGATGAAGGCCGCCGACAGCATGCCGTGGGCGATGCGGCCGCCGAACATGGTGGATTCGGCCAGTTCCTGGTTGATGTGCACCGGGTTGTAGTCGCCGGACACACCGGCAAACATCAGGATATCCGCTTCGGTCACGGTACGCGCGTAGACGGCGCTCTGCCCGACAGAGAGCTCCTCGAACGTGTAGCCGTAGAATTCTTCAAACTGCTTGCTCTGATCGCTCATGGCTGTTCCCTTAACGTGGGTTCTTGGTTGTGTTCGATTCTCGATCCGTCCCGGGCACACCGCCCGGAACGGATGCTTCGCCAGCATACCGCAATCCGCCGTACGGCGAAGCCCCGTTTCCATGACAGTTCCCCGGGGCCACGCCAAGCGCTTGGGCTAGAATCTCGGTCAAAGCCCGCCCCCCTAAAGCACCATGTCCCAGCCCGACCAGGCCGTTCTCGACCGACTCCTGCGCGGAATCGACATTCCTCCCTGCCCCGCCGTCCTCACCGCCCTGCAGCGGGAAGTGGCCGCCCCCAACGCCTCCCTGACCCGCATCGCGCAGATCATCAATGGCGACGTATCCCTTGCCGCTTCCGTTCTGAAGGCGGCCAACTCGCCCGCCTTCGGCCTGTCGCGCCGGGTGGGCAACGTGGCCCAGGCCGTGCCCGTGCTGGGCATGCGCACCCTGTCGGCAATCACCGCGGGCGTCGCGCTGCGCACCGCCCTGTCCGGCGGCGCCCGCCGGCTCGAGCGCTTCTGGGACTCATCCAGCAAGACGGCCCTGCTCTGCGCCCGCCTGACCCGCGAGTTCACCGGCGTACCGGCCGAGACCGCCTACACCTTCGGGCTCTTCCACGATTGCGGCATCCCCGTGCTGATCCACCGCTTCCCGGATTACCTCGACACGCTCCAGCTTGCGAACGGCAGCTTCGACCTCAGCTTCACCGAAGTCGAGGAACGCCGCCATGCCACCCACCACGCGGCCATCGGCACCCTGCTCACCCGCAACTGGGGGCTGCCCGAAGACATCAGCACGGCGATCCTGCTTCACCACGACCTGGACATCTTCCGCCCCGATGCCGACCACATCGCCGCCCGCGCCCGTACCCTGGTGGCCCTGGGCGCCCTCGCCAGCTATTTCGTGGGCAGTTCCCTGCGCATGAGCGAAGACCCCTGGTGGATTCGCGGACGCCCCCTGTATCTGGCGCACCTGGGCCTCGGGGACAAGGACTTCCTCGACCTGCGCGAGACGGCCTTCGAGGCCATCGAATCGTTCTGACCGGATCCCCGCCATGCCCGCCTGGCCGCTCTATCCCGTGTCCGCCCTGCGCGCCGTCGAAGCCCTCGCCCTGCCCGGCGCCCGGCCGCCGCTGATGGAACGTGCCGGGGCCGCCGCAGCCGACCTCGCCCGACGGCTCCTCGGAAGCTCCGCGGGCGACGTGCTGGTGCTGTGCGGACCGGGCAACAATGGGGGCGACGGATTCGTGCTCGCCCGCCACCTTCTCCAGGCCGGGCACCGGGTCTGCGTCGTCTGCACGGCGGACCCGGCACGCCTGCCGGCCGACGCAGCGGCGGCCCGGCAGACCTGGCTCGACGCCGGCGGCACCACGCAGACGCACTTCCCCGCCGCGCCCGCCTCCGGCTGGGCCCTCGCCGTGGACGCCCTCTTCGGCATCGGCCTGCAACGTCCGCCGACCGGGCAATACGCCGCGTGGATCGAGGCATTCAACGCACTGGACTGTCCCCGCCTGGCCCTGGACATCCCCAGCGGGCTCGATGCCGACAGCGGGCGACGCCTGGAGGTCTGCGTCGACGCCACCCACACCGTCACCTTCATCGCCGCCAAACCCGGCGTGTGCACCCTGGATGGCCCCGACACCTGCGGCGTACTGGAGATCGCCCCCCTCGGTCTCGACCCCGAAGCCCTGGTCCCCGCACCGGGCCGCACGATCTCGCCAGCGCTTTTCGCCGAGTCCCTGCGGCTGCGCCGTCGCAACACCCACAAGGGCAGCTTCGGTGACGCGGCACTGATCGGCGGCGCACCGGGCATGGTCGGTGCCGCACTCCTCGCCGGCCGTGCCGCGGCCTTTCTGGGTGCCGGACGGGTGCTGGTCGGGCTCCTCGCGGCCGACGCCCTGGCAGTGGACCCGCTGCGCCCCGAACTCATGTTCCGTAACGCCCACGGCCTGCTCGCCGAAAACGCCGGCGCCTACGCCATCGGCCCCGGCCTGGGCCAATCCGACGCCGCACGGTCGATCACGGCCGATGCCCTGCGCCTGCAGCGCCCCCTGGTGCTGGACGCGGACGCCCTCAATCTCGTGGCGCGACACGCGGAACTGCAGCACGCCCTCACCGCCCGCGACGCGCCCACCCTCCTCACCCCGCACCCCGCCGAGGCGGCGCGCCTGCTGGCCTGCTCCACGGCCGACATCCAGACCGACCGCATCGCCCAGGCCCTCGCCCTTGCCCACCGATTCAACGCACTGGTGGTGCTCAAAGGTTGCGGCAGCGTCGTCGCCGCGCCGGACGGTGCCTGGTGGATCAACACCAGCGGCAACCCGGCCATGGCCACGGCCGGCATGGGCGACGTCCTCACGGGCCTGATCGTCGCCCTCCTCGCCCAGGGCTGGCCTGCCCGCTCGGCCCTGCTGGCGGGCGTCCATCTCCACGGATGTGCGGCCGATCTGTGCTGCGCCGAGCAGGGCCTGCACGCGGGGCTGCTGGCCGGCGAGATCCTGGAACCCGCGCGCCGCTGCCTCAACCGCTGGCTGGGTGCGCCGGAAGCACGGCCATGAACGGTACCGCCTTCGACCCCGCCGGACGCAGCATCCGCTCGATCCGCCTCTTCCCCCTTCCCCCGGTCGACGCGACGATGCCGCTCACCGATGCCCTGCGCGTCCTGCTCGATCAGAACGTACCTGCCGCCCTGGTGCGCCTGCAGGGTACGGTGATCGGCATCCTGTCCGAGCGCAGTGCGGTCGGCGCGTGTCTGGGCGCCGACGCATCCCGACTCACCGCCCGGGACGCCTGCCTGCTCAATCCACCTGTCTGCGGTCCGGACACCGAGCTGCGCGAGGCCTACCGCCTCCTCGTCCGCCACGACAGCCGCGATCTGCTGGTGTGCGAAGCGGACGGACGGCCTACCGGGCTGGTGGCCGAGAGCGACATTCTCTCGGCGCTGGGCATGGAGCATTACGCCCACCTGGACCAGGTCGGCCAGGTCATGAGCCTGCGCCCCCGCTCGGTGGCCGAGACCGCCAGCACCGAAGACGCTTTGCGTGTCATGCGGCGCCACGACATCGGCAGCGTGGTCGTCGTGACCGACCAGTGGCCGGTCGGCATCGTCACCTTCCACGACCTCAGCCCGCGGGTGGCCCGCGGCGAGCGCCTGCACGAACTCCCCGTCACCGACGTGATGGTGCGCGACCCCATCACCATCGCCCCCCACACCTCCGTGTGGGAGGCCTCCCAGATCATGCACCGGGCCCGCATCCGCCACCTGCCGGTGGTACACCACGACCGCCTGGTGGGCATGCTCGCCGAACACGACATCGTCACCAGCCTGGAAGGCCGCTATGTGGCCTTTCTGCGGGAGATCATCGTCGAACAGGAACGGGAACTCATCGCCCAGCAGGTCCACATCGCCCGCCGCGAGAGCGAGGAGAGCCTGCGCCGCATCATCGACGCCTCGCCCGACATGGTCATCGTCAAGGATCCGCAGGGCTGCTGGCAGATCGCCAACCGGGCCGCGCTCGAACTCTTCGGACTCGACCACGACGCCTGTCATGGCCGCGCCGAAGAAGCGTTCGCCGACCGCGTTCCGCAGCCCCGCCGGGAGGCCCTCCTGCGCTACGCCGCCGCCAGCCGCCACGCCTGGCAGTCCCCGGACGGCCTGCGCCACAGTGACCGCGTGCCGGCCGCCGAGGGCGCCGACGTCCACGTGGAATTCATCGAAAAGCCCATGTTCGGCGCCGACGGCGCCCCATCGATGCTGGTCACCCTGGGGCGCGACATCACCGACCGGGTCCGCGCCGAGGATGCCGTCCGCGCCCTCAACGCGTCCCTCGAAGAGCGGGTCGCCCAGCGCACCCGCGAGCTTCGCGCCACCCTCGCCGAACTGGAGACTTTCAACTACTCCATCTCCCACGACCTGAGCACGCCCCTGAGGGCCATCGACGGCTTCTCGGGCATCGTGATGCAGGATTACGCCGACCAGCTCGACCCCCAGGCCCTCGAATACCTGCGCCGCGTGCGCGACGCCTCCCGGCGCATGGCGCGCATGATCGACGATCTGCTCGATCTCTCCCGCCACTCCCGCAAACCCCTCGAACGCAGCCCGCTGGACCTCTCTGCCATGGCGCGCAGCGTCGCCGACGAACTCGTCCACGGCGACCCGGGCCGCCAGGCGCACATTCATGTCGAGCCGGGCATCGAGGCTGAAGGCGACCCCGGCCTGCTGCGCACCGTGCTGCAGAACCTGCTGGGCAATGCGTGGAAGTTCACCCGCCCGCAGGCCTGCGCCGACATCCGCTTCAGCATGCGCCGCCGGCAAGGCGAGCGGATCTTCACGGTGAGCGACAACGGCGTCGGGTTCGACGCCGCCCACGCCGCGCATCTCTTCGTACCCTTCCAGCGCTACCACGCCGAGGAGGACTTCGAGGGGAGCGGGATCGGCCTGTCCACCGTGCAGCGCATCATCAGCCGCCACGGCGGCCGGATCTGGGCCGAGAGCGCGCCCGGACAGGGCTGCAGCTTCCACTTCACCCTCGGCTGACGCATGCACGCGCCGCCACGCCCGGCCCGGGGCGTCCTCTTCGCCATGGTGTCGCTGGTGCTCTTCGTGTCCCTGGACGTCACCTCCAAGTACCTCTCCCAGCGCTATCCCGTGCCGCTGCTGATCTGGGCGCGCTATACCGTCCATTGCCTGCTGATGGTGCTCGTCCTCGGCCCCAGCCAGCGCGGCCGTCTGCTCGCCACCGGGCGGCCCGCCCTGCACGTGCTGCGTGCCGGCCTGCTGCTCGCCACCAGCCTGTGCGGGCTGTCGGCCTTCCAGCGCCTGCCCCTCGCCGAAGCCACCGCGATTGCCTTCTGCTCGCCCCTCATCGTCACCTTGCTGGCCCGACCGCTGCTGGGCGAGCGGGTCGGTCCGGCCCGCTGGGTCGCAGTACTGGTCGGCTTTGCCGGCGTGATGCTGGTGGCGCGCCCGGGCAGTGGTCTGGTGCCCGACGGTGTACTCTTCGCCTTCGCCACCGCCGTGGTGTATGCCCTCTATCAGCTCCTCACGCGCAAGATGGCGGCGACCGAGCGGCCTCTCACCCTGCTCTTCTACTCCGCCCTGGTCGGCAGCGCGGTCATGTCCGCCACCCTGCCCTGGCTGGACCGGGGGCCGACGCCGAGCCTCCCGGAGCTGCCGTTATTCCTCGCCATGGGCACCCTCGCCGGGCTCGGCCACTTCTGCCTGACCCGCGCCTTCCGTGAAGCCCCCGCGTCCCTGCTGTCGCCGCTACTGTACGGCCAGCTGTTCTGGGCGACGCTCTTCGGATGGGCCGTGTTCGGCCAGTTTCCGGATCGCCTCGCCCTGACCGGCATGCTCGCCATCGGCGCGTCGGGCGTACTCATCGCCGTGGACAGCCGACGCGGCATGCGCTGACGGACGCCCTCAGCGCGCTTTCAAGGCGTCCACCGCGGGTGGATATCGCCCCGCCGCCGACGCCCGCAACCAGCGCAGCGCCTCCTCGGGATCGCGGGGCTGCCCGGCGCCCGTCTCCAGCATCACCGCCAGCGCGTACTGGGCTTCCGCCTCGCCCGCTTCGGCCGCCTGCCGGAACAGCCGGGCCGCCTCCGCCAGATCCCGCGGGACCCCGCGACCGGCCTCGAACAGCCAGGCGAGGCGCGTCGTCCCGCGGACATCCCCCGCCGCGGCGATGGCGCGGTAGGCATCCACGGCGTCGGCCAGTTTGCCGTCCGCCTCCAGCCGACGGGCCTCGGCAAGGCGCCGGTCAGCCCCATTCACGGCCACGGCGCGGCCCTCCAGCGCAGCCAGCTGGGCCCGTGCCTCGTCGTCTCCCAGATCGGCGGCCTGCTGCAACCAGCGCCGCGCCGCGGCCGGATCGGGCGCCCCGAGGCGGGCCGTCTGCAGCAGGGTGCCCAGGCGCAGCGCCGCGTTGCGACTGCCGGCCTGCGCCGCCCGTTCATAACGCCGGCGCGCCTCGGTGCCGTCCCGCGGCTCCCCCAGCCCGTCCTCCGCAAGGATGCCCAGGTTGAACCACGCCTCACCCTGGCCCCGGTCCGCCAGGGCCGTCCAGATCTGCCGGGCTTCCGCGTAATGGGCCATCTTGAACTCCGCATAGCCCTTGTAGAGGCCGATGGTCGGCTTGCGCACCACCTCGGCCAGCTCGTCCTCGTCAAGCAGCGCGGCCTCCGCGGAAACGGCGCGGCCCAGGCACAGCGCGCCGACGATGCAGCACAGGCCGGCACGAAATCGGAAGGCGTGCATGGTGAGACTCCTCTGTCTGCCGTGGCCGCAACCCCATCGCGACCCTCGCCGGCTTGGAGTACGGCGTGGGGTCCCGGAGTTCCCCCGGTGCCCGCCATCCGTACCGGCCGTGCCGTGCACGCAGCGGTGGCCCGGTGCGCGCGCCATGCCCCCGGTCTGCGCGAGCCCGCTCCCCCTCCCCGCCCGGTGTTAGAATCGCGGCCTGTTTTCTCTCAGGCGACTCCGATGGAATTTGCAGATCAGCTTCGCGTTGAAGTCCAGCGCTCCGTGGCGGCCTCCCTGGCCGAAGACATCGGCACCGGCGACCTGACCGCCCGCCTCATCCCCGCCGCCCGCGAAGCCCGTGGCCGCGTGATCACCCGCGAAGACGCCGTGCTGTGCGGCACCGCCTGGTTCGACGCCGCCTTCGCCGCGCTGGAGCCCAGCGCCTCGGTCATCTGGCATGCCCGCGACGGCGAGCGGGTCAAGCCCGGCCAGCTGCTCTGCGAAGTCGACGCCAGCGCCCGCGCCCTGCTCACCGCCGAGCGCACCGCGCTGAACTTCGTCCAGCTCCTGTCCGGCACCGCCACCCTCACCGCCACCTTCGTCGAAGCCGTGGCCGGCACCCGCGCCAGGATCGTCGACACCCGCAAGACCCTGCCCGGCCTGCGCCTGGCGCAGAAGTACGCGGTCAAGGTGGGCGGCGGCACCAACCACCGCATCGGCCTCTACGACGGCATCCTCATCAAGGAAAACCACATCATCGCCGCCGGCAGCATCCGCGCGGTGATCGAGCAGGCCCGCGCCATCGCCCCGTCCAACGTCTTCATCGAGGTCGAGGTGGAAACCCTCGACCAGCTCCGCGAAGCCCTCGCCGCCGGCGCCCGCATGATCCTGCTGGACAACATGGACCTGGACCAGATGCGCGAAGCCGTGCGCCTCAACGAAGGTCGCGCCGAGCTGGAAGCCTCCGGCGGCGTCAATCTGCAACGCGTCCGCGCCATCGCCGAAACCGGGGTCGACCGCATCTCCATCGGCAGCCTCACCAAGGACGTGCGCGCCATCGACCTGTCCCTGCGTCACATCGAAGAGTAAGCCCCACCCGCCAGGCCCGGCCGAGCACCGGGTCCGCGCCAGCCCTGCGCCTGCCATGAGAATCGAAAACGACATCAATGTCGCCCCGTCCGAAAGCCCCACCGTCGCCGACGCCGTCGAAAAGCTCGTGCTGCGCATCACGGCCCGCGACACCGGCATCGACCTGTCGGCCGTCACCCGCATCCTGATCACCGCCGACCTGCCCGACGCCACCCAACGCTTCGGCGGCACGCCGGTAACCCCCGATCAGCTGACCCGCATCGTCCGCGAGGGCCAGGGGTACATGCTGCTTTTCAGTGGCGTCAGGATGCTGGAGATGTTCAAGGGCGGCGTCGCTGAAGTCTCCCGCGTGATCCATCACCTGCACAAGGACCTGTGGCACCTCCACGACGTGGCCCGGCCGCGGACGCCCAAGCCCACCACCCCGCTGGCCCGCGCCCTCGCGCCGATCTGCGCCATCATGTGGCAGGAATACCGGGTCAACCGGCGCACCGCCTGGTCCGTGCCGCGGGATTCCGATCTGTTGATGCACCACCTGGCCGCCCTCCTCCAGGCGCTGCCCGGCGGCATGCAGGAAGAGCTCACCCTGTACTTCGCCGACCAGGACCTGGACGCCCTCTTCGCCAAGAGCCTGGGGCGCATTTCCCACCTCATGCAGGCGGTCGCCCACGTGCAGGGCTACCTGGACGGCATTGGCCAGCCGCTGCAGACCATCAGCCCCGACATGCACGAGGTGGTGAACCAGAGCTTCCTCGCGCCCCTGTGGACGACCACCGCCCGACACCTGGCCGCGGGCTACGAGCACTATCCGGCAGAAGTGGCCGACCTGCCCCTGCGCCGCGACATCCAGAACGCCTTCGCCACCTTCGGCCTCACCATCCGCGAAAACGACGCGGGCGACGACGTGTGGCTGCAAGTCGAACCGCCCGTCCCGCCCGAAAAGATGCACTGAGACCCCGGCGCCGGGCTGCTGCCGCGCGTCAGAAGGTGATGACCTTGTCCGCGTCCAGGGTCGCCTGGGCCAGCTCCGGCAGGGTGCCGATGGTGGTGCCGGGGATCAGGGGCAGATCCCCGAGCCCCCGCGCCAGGGCGCAGGTGCGGCACAGGCGGATCGCCACCCCGTTGCGCACCAGCTCCTCCACCATGCCCTGCAGCCCGTTTCCGTTCGCGTCCTGCTGATGGGGCAAGGCCATCACCGTGGCGTCCGACATCAGGAAGAGCTCCACCTTCGGCTGCGCGTCGCTGCCCGCCAGGGCGATGGCCAGACGCAGCGCGGACAGGCAGCGCTCGCTGCCGTAGGGAGGCGCATGGACGATGATCAGAATCTTCTGCATGGTGATGTCCTTCAAAGAAAAGGGAATGCCGCACTGCTCGCCGGCCCGGTGGCGCACGGCCGACCGGCGGGCAGCATCAGTAATGGGGCGGGATCTCGTCCCGCAGGGAATGGGGCTCGGCGGTACTGGCCGACGTGCTGTGCACCTGCTTGGCGAGCGCCAGCAGCTGCCGCTGCAAGGCGTCAATCTGCTCCTGCTGGCGATGCACGGTCAGATTGAGGGTCTCCACCAGATCTTCGGTGAGAGCCAGCTTGATTTCGATCTCGGTCAGTCGCGATTCCATGGGCGTTTCCGTTCCGGCAGAGGGCCGACCCGGATTGTTCCAGCCAGCGGCGCCGGCGCCAAGCCCTTGCGACACCGATCCGATGCACCTTGACCCGCCAAGGGTCGTCACCTAAGCTGGGGACTGTCCCAAGGGGGAGTAGCTCTTCCGCCGTGGCGTCGTCAGTACGGGCAGGTTTCTCCTGCCCCGGCGTCACGGGTTGCCGGCCCAGTCCGGCAGCGAGCAAGACCTTTGCCGCGATGGCGAAGGTCTCATGGCACTCCCTCCCCGGATCCAACGGCCCTTCGTCCTCGCTGGACAAAGGGCCGTTCTTTCGTGGCATGCCGCCACGGAACGGCGGATGCCATCCGGACCTGGAGACAGCACTCATGGAATCAATCGGAACCTGGTGGATGTGGGCCGGCTTCTTCGCCCTCGTCCTGGTCATGCTCGCCATCGACCTCTTTGCCGTGGGTGGCGGACGCCGCCATCGGGTGTCCCTGCGGGAAGCCGGCCTCTGGTCGGCCATCTGGGTCGGCGTCACCCTCGCCTTTGCCGGCGCCCTGTGGGTCTGGCTGGACGGCAGCGCCGGGCGCGAGACGGCCACCACGCGCACGCTGGAATTCCTCACCGGCTATCTCATCGAAAAATCCCTGGCCGTGGACAACGTCTTCGTGTGGCTGATGCTCTTCAGCTTCTTCGGCATTCCCCTAGAACTGCAGAAGCGGGTGCTCACCTACGGCGTGCTCGGCGCCCTCGTGCTGCGCACGCTCATGATCCTGGGCGGCGCCTGGCTGATCGTCCAGTTCCACTGGCTGCTCTACGTCTTCGGAGCCTTCCTGCTGCTCACCGGCGTGAAGATGCTGTGGCTCGCCGACGCCCGCCCGGATCTGGCCGCCAACCCGGTGCTGCGCTGGATCCGCCGTCACGTCCCGGTCACCGAGGCGCTTCACGGCGAGCGCTTCATCGTCACCCTGCCCGGCACCAACGGTCCGGTCCGTGCCCTCACGCCGCTGGCCCTGGCCCTGGTGATGGTCGAACTGTCGGACGTGATCTTCGCCGTCGACTCCATCCCCGCCATCTTCGCCGTCACCACCGATCCCTTCATCGTGCTCACCTCCAACCTGTTCGCGATCCTGGGCCTGCGGGCAATGTACTTCCTCATCGCCGGCATGGCGGACCGCTTCGCCCTGCTCAAATACGGCCTCGCCCTGGTGCTCGTGTTCATCGGCGCCAAGATGCTCCTGCTGGACGTGGTGAAGATCCCCATCGCCCTGTCGCTCACCGTGGTGGCGCTGCTGATCGGCGGTGCGGTGATGCTGTCCCTGCACCGCGAACGGCGCAGGGCGCTGCCGGAGCCTCGACGCGACGATGGGGGCGGGCGATAATGCGCGGTTATCAGCCAGCCGCCGTCCGAGCGGTCCGCATCCGCCCCAGGAGAGCCGCCATGATCCCCACCCGCCAGCACCTCGAACTGCTCGCACCGGCCAAAAACGCCGACTTCGGCATCGAGGCCATCAACCATGGCGCCGACGCCGTGTACATCGGCGGCCCCGCCTTCGGCGCGCGGGCCCAGGCCGGCAACGAGGTGGCCGACATCGAACGCCTCGCCCGCCACGCCCACCGCTACGGCGCGCGGGTGCTGGTGGCCCTCAACACCATCCTCCACGACGCCGAACTCGACGGCGCCGAGGCCCTCATCCGGCAGGTTTACGAGGCCGGCGCCGACGCGCTGATCGTGCAGGACATGGGCCTGCTGGAACTCGACCTGCCGCCCATCCAGCTCCACGCCAGCACCCAGACCGACATCCGCCATCCGGAAAAAGCCCGCTTCCTGCAGGACGTGGGCTTCTCCCAGATCGTGCTGGCGCGGGAGATGAGCCTCACCGAGATCCGCAAGGTCGCCGCCGTCACCGACTGCGCCCTCGAATTCTTCGTCCACGGCGCCCTCTGCGTCGCCTTCTCGGGCCAGTGCTACATCAGCCACGCCCACACCGGCCGCAGCGCCAACCGGGGCGAATGCTCCCAGGCCTGCCGCCTGCCCTACGACCTGGAAGACCAGGACGGCCACCTCGTCACCGGCAACCGCCACCTCCTGTCCATGAAGGACAACGACCAGAGCGCCAACCTGCGCGCCCTGGCCGACGCCGGCATCAGCAGCTTCAAGATCGAAGGCCGCTACAAGGACATCGGCTACGTCAAGAACGTCACCGCCCACTATCGCACCCTCCTCGACCAGCTCCTCGAAGACGCGCCCGACTACCGCCGCAGTTCCTCCGGCCGCTGCACCTTCCTGTTCACCCCCCAGCCCGAAAAGACCTTCAACCGCGGCGCCACCGACTACTTCGTGAACGGCCGCCAGGGCGACATCGGCGCCTTCGATTCCCCCAAACACGTGGGCGAGCCCGTCGGCAGCATCCTGCGCATCGACCCGCAACGCCGCAGCTTCGAGCTCAGCAGCGCCGTCGAGCTGCACAACGGCGACGGCCTCAGCTTCTACGACCGCAAGGGCGAACTCATCGGCCTGCGCATCAACCGCGCCGAAAAGCTCGGTGACGACTTCCGCGTGCACACCGCCGACGCCGTGCCCGCCGACCTCCGCCCTGGCAGCGGCGTGTTCCGCAACCATGACCACGCCTTCGAGCGGCTCATGGACAAGAAAACCGCCGAACGCCGCATCGCCGTGGACCTGCACCTCACCGACGACACCGACGGCCTCGTCCTGCAGGTCACCGACGAAGACGGCTTCAGCGCCCAGGCGCGCCTGCCCCATCCCCTCGAAGCCGCCCAGAACGCCGAGCGCGCCCGCAGCGCCCTCCACGACGGCCTCGCCAAGCTCGGCGCCACGATCTTCAGCGCCCGCAGCATCCGCCTCGACCTCGCCACGCCCTGGTTCGTCCCCGCTGCCGCCCTCAACGGCCTGCGCCGCGACGCCATCGAACGCCTCGAAGCCGCCCGCCTCGCCGGCCTGCCACGCCCGCCGCGGCGCGCCGCCGTCGAACCGCCGGCGCCCTATCCCCAGACCGAACTCAGCTACCTGGCCAACGTCCTCAACGAACGCGCCCGCAGCTTCTACCGGCGCCACGGCGTCACCCTCATCGAAGACGCCTACGAAGCCAACCAGGTGCTCGACGACGCCTCCCTGATGATCACCAAGCACTGCCTGCGCTACAGCTTCAACCTGTGCCCCAAGGAAGTGAAAGGCATCCGCCCCGACCCCATGACCCTCGTCAATGGCAAGGAACGCCTCACCCTGCGCTTCGACTGCAAGCGCTGCGAGATGCACGTCATCGGCCGCCTGCGTCCCGCCGTGCTGGACGCCGTCCCGCAGCCCGTGCGCTTCCACGCCCAGGCGCCGGCCGCCCTGCGCGCCGGCCGCTGAGCCGCCCACCACCGCGATCCCTCCATGAAGCTCGCCATCACCCTCATCGTCCTCGCCCTGCTGATCATCGTCGGGCCCGCCGCCTGGCAATTCACCCACACCAACCCCGCCGCCGTGCCCACCTCCGGCCTGCCCTGGCAGATCGACACCCCGGCGCCCGGCGAATCCCGCGTGTTCAACCTCACCCTCGGGCGCAGCACCCTCGCCGACGCCCGCACGCGCTTTGGCCCCGACGCCCAGCTCGCCATCGTCGCCACCCCCAGCGAAGCCGGCAACGTGGAGCTCTACTACGAATCCATCACCGCCGGCTTCATCGCCGGCCGCCTCATCGTCACCGCCGACCTGCCCGCCGCCACCGTCGAAGGCCTGCGCGAACGGGCCGCCAAGACCGAATACATGCAGAGCACCACGCGCAAGGCCACCCTCGCCGAGGCCGACCTCCCTGTCGCCCTCGCCGCGCCGATCCGCGCCATCGCCTTCATCCCCAGCGCCAACCTGGACGAAGCCATCGTCGTCGAACGCTTCGGCGCCCCCGCCGAACGCCTGCGCAGCAACGACCACATCGAACACCTGCTCTACCCGGCCAAGGGCCTCGACGTGGTGCTCGACAGTAAGGGCAAGGAACTCCTCCAGTACGTCGCCCCGGCCCGTTTCGACGCCCTGCGCACGCCCCTGCGGGCCGCCGCCGACCAGGCCGCGACCGCCCCGCCCGCCGCGGCCCCCGACAAACCCTGACGGCACACCGATTGCTTGCCCGGCAGGATTCCCCGTCCGGAGCATTGCCCATGAGCACCCCGTCCACCGTCCGCCACTTCGTCACCTACAGCGGCGTCAGCCTGCCCCTCAAGCTCACCACGCCCCTCGAAGGCGCCGATCTCGCCCACCGCATCACCTTCTACCGTGCCCACTACGACGCGGCCGAGCGTCTGGCCCTCGTCGAGAAAGTCGTGTACGGTGAGATCGAATCCACCCACCACTACACCTACTACCCCAGCGGCGTGTTGCAGGAAGCCCGGGTTTGTCAGATAGCCGACGAAGAAACGACACTCATGGCCTACGACGAAACCGGCGCCCTCGTCTCCACCACCCGCCTGGAAGACTGAATCCCGCATACGTGGCCGTCCAGTCCGTCCAACGCCGCCGCTGTCTCACCTGCAACCGCTGGGGCGGACAGCGCCGGCCGGGCGACGAACCCGACACCGTCGAATTTGACGAAGCCCACGACCGCGGTCCCTGCCAGGACGGCCCCTGGCACGGCACCCTGCGCGGCCCGCGCAATGCCTGCGGCCAGTGGCTGCGCTGGACCCTGATCGTGCCTGCTCCCGACCCCGCCGAAGCGCCTGCCCAAGCGTCCCCGCCCCATGAACAGCCCTGACGATTCCGATCTCCTCGTCGCCTGCCTGTGCGCCGCCTGGTGCGGCACCTGCCGCGACTACGCCGCCGGCTTCCACGCCCTCGCCGAACGCTTCCCCGGCGCCCGCTTCCTGTGGCTCGACGTGGAAGACGAGGCCGATCTCCTCGACGACTACGACGTGGAGAACTTCCCCACCCTCCTCATCCAGCGCGGCGACGCGGTGCTTTTCTTCGGCACCATGCTGCCCCATCATGAGCTCCTCGAACGGACCGTGCGCGCCTTTGCCAGCATGACGCCCGACGAAAGCCGCCACTACGCCCAGGCCGACGCCACCCGGCGCACCTGGCAGCACGACCGCAACCTGCGTCGCGCCCTCGCCGAACGGGACGACGACGCCTAAAACAAGCACAACGGGAGACACCCCATGGACACCTGCGTTTTCTGCCGCATCGTGCGCGGCGAACTGCCCGCCTCCGTCATTCACGAAGACGAACACACCCTCGCCTTCATGAACATCATGGCCGGCAACCCCGGTCACGCCCTGGTCATCGTCAAACCCCACGTCGAAAACATCTACACCCTCGACGACGCCCTCGCCGCCGCCGTCTTCCGCACCACCACCCGCGTCGCCAAGGCCGTGCGCGCTGCCGCCGGCTGCGAAGGCGTCAGCCTCTTCCAGGCCAACGAAGTGGCCGGCGGGCAGACCGTCTTCCACTTCCACATCCACGTCCTGCCGCGCCTCCCCGGCGACGCCCTGCCCGGCGTATGGCCCGCCGTCGCCCCCAGCCGCGAAGCGCTGGACGCCATGGCCGCCCGCCTGCGCGCCGCCCTGTAAGGCACACGGCGCCGCCCGCCACACCGGCATTCAATTCCGCCGGCCCGCCGGCCGATAAACTTCCCGTCCACCGCGCCGCCGCCTGCCGTGCATTCCGCCCGGCCCGCGGCGGATGCCTCCATCCGGTCGCCGCCATGCACATCCCCCTGCTCAGCGCCGAAGCCCCCATCACCCTGATCCTCATGGTGATCGCCGGCCTCATCATGCTCCGGCCCCTCGCCCATCTGCGCCGCTCCCTGATGAACACCGGCGTGTTCTACGGCGCCTGCTTTGCTGGCGACCTCCTCGCCGGCCTCCTCGAAGGCAGCAGCCAGCCCGCCGCCGCCCGCTGGCTGCGCGAACTCTGCGTCTTCGGCGAAGGGCTCGCCGTCGTCCGCTTCGTCGGCCTCACCCTCTTCCAGGTCATCCTGCCGCGCCTGCACGTCAACATCTCCGGCATCCTCGCCGACATCCTCGTCATCGTCGGCTACATCCTGTGGGGCTTCATCCGCCTCAGCATGAGCGGCGTCGAATTCACCGCCCTGTTCACCACCTCCGCCGTCCTCACCGCCGTCGTCGCCATCTCCATGCAGGAGACCCTCGGCAACCTCCTCGGCGGCCTCGCCCTGCAGATGGACAACTCCCTCGAGATCGGCGACTGGATCCAGATGGGCGACCTCGCCGGCCGCGTCACCGACATCCAGTGGCGCTACACCGCCATCGTCACCCGCGCCGGCGAACGCATGGTGGTGCCCAACAGCCACCTCATGAAGAACCGCTACGCCATCGTCTGCGACAAGCGCCAGTCCAATCCCCACCAGCGCCGCCACATCCCCTTCAACGTGGATCTCTCCGTGCCCCCCGCGCGGGTCATCGGCGCCGTGCTGCAGGACATCCTCACCGCCCGCATCCCCAACGTCAGCGCCACCCCCGCCCCCGCCTGCCTGCTCATGGACTTCGGCCCCGGCTTTGCGCGCTACCAGCTGCGCTACTGGCTCGACGACCCCGGCCCCGACGAAATCACCGACTCCGACGTGCGCAGCCACATCCTCGCCGCCCTCCAGCGCGAGGACATCCGCCTCGCCGTCGCCGACCAGACCGTCCACCTCGTCCAGGAAGGCAAAGCCCACCGCGCCGAAGTCCAGGCCCGCGAACTCAACCGCCGCCTCCAGGCCATCACCCACATCGACCTCTTCTGCAAACTCTCCGAAGCCGAACAGCTCGAACTCGCCCGCCGCCTCGTCAACGCCCCCTTCGCCCGCGGCGACATCGTCACCCGCCAGGGCGCCGTCGCCCACTGGCTCTACATCATCGTCAGCGGCGAAGCCGAAGCCTGGTGGCAACCGCCCGACGGCAGCCCCCAGCGCCTCCTCGAAAAACGCGGCCCCGGCACCGTCTTCGGCGAACTCGGCCTGATGACCGGCGCCCCCCGCCGCGCCACCGTCATCGCCACCACCGACGTGGAAGCCTACCGCCTCGACAAGACCGGCTTCGAACACATCATCCGCGCCCGCCCCGAGATCGCCGAAGGCATCTCCGCCATCCTCGAACGCCGCCTCAGCCACTTCCAGGCCCTCGAACGGGGCGACGGCGCCCCGCGCCCCGACGGCAACAAACCCGCCAACGGCGACACCGGCGTCATCGGCCGCAAGATCCGCGAATTCTTCGGGCTGTAGACGCACCAAGGCCCCGCCGCCCTTGCGGAGACGGGGCCC
>DAOQMM010000023.1:0-37538 GCA_035335645.1 Rhodocyclaceae bacterium
GGCCAAGCGGGAAGAGAGCCGCTTAAGAGTCTCGTCAGGCCGCATCATCCAACCGTTTTTTCTATGGTGGGTCGGATGATGGGTAGAAAAGAAAAACGCCCCAAAATGGGCGTATTTGCTAAGTATCTGGCGGAAGCGGTGAGATTCGAACTCACGAACGGTTGCCCGTTGCCGGTTTTCAAGACCGGTGCAATCGACCACTCTGCCACGCTTCCGGAAGGCCCTGATCGACGGCGGGATGCCGTCAGGCCGGCCCGAATTCTAGCACGGCCCCCCAGGCGCGTTCTCCCTGCACGGTTGAAACTTTCCCGCACGTCCGATACTCTCAGGCAGTACAGCCCCTCAACGGGCGGCGACCTTAACCCTCTCAATTCAATGGAGAAATCTATGCAAATCGACACTTACGGCCAGCAGACGCAGATGCTTGGCGCCAGTACGAACCGCGTGCTGCGCAATACATACCTGCTGCTTGCACTGTCCATGGTGCCGACCATCGCTGGCGCCATGCTTGGCGTGCAGATGCAGTTCTCGTTCTTTGCCGGCAGCCCGCTGATGGGTTTCCTGCTGTTCATGGGCATCTCCTTCGCCTTCTTCTGGGGCATCGAGCGCAACAAGAACAGTGGCCTGGGCGTGGCGCTGCTGCTGGGCTTCACCTTCTTCATGGGGCTGATGCTGTCCAGCCTGCTGCGGGTGGCCCTCGGCTTCTCCAACGGCGGCACGCTGATCGCCCTGGCGGGCGGCGGCACGGCGGCGATCTTCGGCGTGATGGCCACCGTGGCCACGGTCTCCAAGCGGGATTTCAGCGGCCTCGGCAAGTTCCTGTTCGTCGGCGTGATCGTCCTGCTGCTGGCCAGTGTGGCCAACATCTTTTTCCAGGTGCCGGCCCTCTACCTGACGATCTCGGCGATCGCGGTGGCGCTGTTCTCCGCCTACATCCTGTACGACATCAACGACATCGTGCGCGGCGGCGAAACCAACTATGTGACGGCCACCCTGCGGGTCTATCTGGACGTCTATAACGTGTTCGTCAATCTGCTCAACCTGCTCATGGCCTTCGGTGGCGACCGGGACTGATCCCACCCCGTCCGGCAAAAAGGCGACCCGCGGGTCGCCTTTTTGCTGACCCGTGCCTCGGCTAATCCCGCTCGAACAGGGCGATGGACTCCACGTGGGAGGTCTGCGGAAACATGTTGGCGATGCCCGCCCCCTTCAGCCGGTAGCCTTTCTCGTGCACCAGCACCGCCGCATCCCGCGCGAGGGTCGCGGGATTGCAGGACACGTACACGACGCGCCGCGGACTGTCCGCGCCGAGCGCCTTCACCACCGCAATAGCCCCTTCCCGCGGCGGATCGATGAGCAGCTTGTCGAGCCGACCGAGGGCCGCGAGACTGTCTTCGGTGGCTTCGAACAGGTTGGCCGCATGGAATTCGCTGCGTTCCGCCAAGCCGTTGGCCGCCGCGTTCTCAGCGGCGCGCCGCACCAGCGCGTCGCTGCCTTCCACCCCGACCACTGTGGCCCCCAGGCGGGCGATGGGCAGACTGAAGTTGCCCAGCCCACAGAACAGGTCCGCAATGCGCTCACCCGGCCGGGGGTCCAGCAAGAGCATGGCGCGGCGCATCAGCAGGCGGTTGATGCCCATGTTGACCTGGGTGAAATCCGTCGGCCGGAAAGCCATGGAGACGCCGAACTCCGGCAGCGTGTAGGCCAGTCCGGGCGCCTTGACCGGGTGCAGGCGAGAGGCCGAATCCGGCCCGAAGGGCTGCAGCCACACCTGCACGCCGTGGGATTCGGCAAACGCCCGCAGGTGGTCCTTGTCCGCCGCGGTCAGGGGTTCCAGATGGCGGAATACCAGCACCGTGAGGCCCTCGCCCACCGCCACCTCGATCTGCGGCAGCCGATCCGCCACCGACAGGGCCGTCACCAGATCCCGCAGGGCCGGCAGCAGGACCGACACATGGGTCGGCAACACGGGACAGCTGCGCATATCCACAATGTGACTGCTGCGCCGTTGATGGAAGCCGATCCGCACGCCGCCCTTGCTAGGCACCTGGCGCACGCTCAGACGCGCGCGGAAGCGGTAACCCCATGGCGCGCCCGAAATGACCGGATACAGCACGTCAGCCTTCACCCGCGCCAGATGCCACAGGGCGTTCTCCAGCACCCGCTGCTTGGCCGCCAGCTGCGCAGAGGGTTCAAGGTGCTGCATGCTGCACCCGCCGCACTCACCGAACAGGACGCAGGGCGGTGCCACGCGTTGGGCGCTGGGTGCCACGATGCGCGTCACGTCTGCCAATTCGAACTTGGGCTTGACCCGGTAGGAGACGAACTCCACCCGCTCACCGGGCAGTGCGCCTTCGATGAAGACCGTCTTCCCGTCCACCCGCGCGACACCGCGCCCATCGTGGTCCAGGGATTCGATCAGCGCTTCGCGGGGGGCGTCGACATGCATGGGCGCAAGAGTGAAAAGAAAGGTCGCCATTCTAGCGACAGAGCCGGCTGTTGCAAGGCAAGGGCGTATAATCACGGCATGATCGACACACTTCTGGGTGGCCTTTCGGTCGAGCAGTTCCTCGCCGAATACTGGCAGAAAAAGCCCCTCCTCATCCGTCAGGCCATCCCCGGCTTCACCGGCGTGGTCTCCAGGGACGACCTCTTCGCCCTCGCCCGCGATCCAGATGTGGAATCGCGCTTCATCGCCCACGACGGTGCCCGCTGGGAAGTCCTCCACGGCCCGCAAAAAGCCACCGACCTGCGCCGCAAGAAGCAACCGTGGACGGTGCTCGTGCAGGGACTCAACCTCTTCGTGCCCGAAGGCGACGCCCTGCTCCATCGTTTCGACTTCATCCCCCAGGCCCGCCTCGACGATCTGATGGTGAGCTACGCCGTCGATGGCGGTGGCGTCGGACCTCACTTTGACAACTACGACGTGTTCCTTCTACAGGGCATCGGTCAGCGGCGCTGGCTCATCAGCAACCAGGACGACCGCAGCCTCATCGAGGATGTCCCCCTCAAGATCCTGCAGGATTTCCGGCCGGTGCACGACTGGGTGCTGGAATCCGGCGACATGCTCTACCTGCCGCCCCACTGGGCCCACAACGGCATTGCCCTTGGAGAATGCACCACGTATTCCATCGGCTTCCGTTCGCCCACCTACCAGGAGCTGGCCCAGGAGTTCCTGGTCTATCTCCAGGATGCCGTGCAGCTCGAAGGCCTTTACGCCGACCCTGACCTGAAGCCTCACGTCCACTCCGCCGAGATCGGCGATGCCATGGTGGATCGGGTGGCCGAACAGCTCGCGCGGATCACGTGGACACGGGAGGACGTGCGCCGTTTCCTCGGCGCCTACCTGACCGAACCCAAGCCTCATGTGTTCTTCGACTCGCCGGACGAACCACTCGATCACGACAGCTTTCTCGCCCAGTGCAACAGGGCGGGCTATGTGCTGGACGCGCGCAGCCTGCTTCTGTTCTCGGACGGCCGCTTCTTTCTCAATGGTGAAGCCGTGAGCATCTCCCACACGGATCTGCCCGTCATGATCGAACTGGCAGACCGGCGCAGGATCTCCACGGTTGCCGATCTGACGCAGGATGGACAGGCCCTTCTGTACGACTGGTACTGCTGCGGCTTTGCCCACCCGGACAGCATCGAAAGCAAATAACTTCAAGCACTTGGCATCTACCGCGACATTCCATCGATGTTGCGGCAACGCAACAATGTCTTTCTGGGGCCACACCCGGCGTGCTAGAATCCTCTCAGATCGGGTCCCCCACCTGATTGCTCCTGATTTTCAGGCCGTTGAACTCACTTATCGATAAGGGAAACCAACAATGAAACAGTCTCTCCTCGTTGCTGCTCTCGTCGCCCTGGCCGTTTCCGCTTGCGGCAAGAAGGAAGAACCCAAGGCCGTTGAAGCGCCGGCTCCTGCCGCTGCTCCGGCTCCCGCTGCTGCTCCGGCCCCGGCTGCCCCGGCTGCTGACGCCAAGCCTGCTGAAGCCGCTGCCCCGGCCGCTCCCGCTGCCCCGGCTGCTGACGCCAAGCCCGCTGAAGCTGCTCCCGCCGCTCCGGCTGCCGACAAGAAGTAATCCTTCTTCCGGCAACGAAAAAAGCCAACCTGCGGGTTGGCTTTTTTTGTACCCATTGATGGAGCACATCGCGGTCTCCATCCCTCTGCCACACCGCGAGGCACCTCCCCGCAGGACCGTCCGCCCATCGCGCCTGTCCTGAATCGGCAAGCCTGGGATCGGATACCGCAGCCGCCGCTTCAAGAAAAACGCCGACCCTCAGGTCGGCGTTCATCCGTGACGGGTGCGCAGGCCTTACTTGAGCTGCTCGTACAGCAAGCCCAGAATCTTGCGCGCCGAATCCGATTTGTCGACACCCCCTTCGCGGGTGAGGACCTGAACCGACGATTCGTCTCCCGCATTCTTGACGAAGATGCGGTACTGACTGCCCGTCGGCAGTGCCGGCTTGTCGCTGCGCCAGAAGGCCAGTTTGGAGAGCAAGCCCTCGTCACCCTTCTTTTTGACGTCCACTTCAGGGTCGACATAGCGCACGTAGTACAGACCCTGGGAGCGATCCCGGTCCTCGACGGTGAAACCGACCCGATCCAGTGCCAGCCCGACACGGCGCCAGGCGCGGTCGAAGGCATCCTGCACGGTCAGCAGCGTTGCCCCATCCGCCGCATTGGCCAGCCTGGCCTTGTCCGAAGACGGCGCAGTGGCCAGTTGGGCCTTGGCTCGGCTTTCGTCCGCACCGAGGCGGACCATCAGGCGCTGCAGGAACTCCGCTTCAAGTTCCGGATCGGCCGCTCGGGGCTGCCAGATCGTGCGGTCCTTGCCTTCCGTAGGATAGATTTCCATCATGCCCCGGTGGCTGATGTAGATCTCCACCGTGCCCGCTTCGGCACCGGCTTCCAGACGGGTGCGGAACTTGTCGCGCTCCGGTGTGGAATACAGGCCATCGAGCACCTTGCCAAGCGTGTTGCGGATGAAGCCCTGCTCGATCTTCGCCCGGTTCTCGGCCCAGTCGGTTTCCATTACGCCGATTTCAGGCTTGTCCACGTTCAGGAGGAAACCGCTTTCCTGCCAGAAATCGCGGATCTGCGGCCACAGCTTGTCGGCTGAACCCTGGACCACCAGCCAGCGCTGGGAACCGGCACGCTCGATATGCATCTTGTCGGACCCCGACGCAGATGCCGCGGTCGGCGCTGCGCCAGGCGTGGCGCCCACCTGTGCGCCCTGGCCCGTGCGTTCGGCACTGTAGGCCGAGAACGTGGCGGTTCCCTTGGGACTGACATCGGGCACCGTGTAACGGTCATCGCGCGTCGGGGCGGTGAGATCCGGCGGTATTTCGAGGGACTTGACCGGCGCAGCGGACGCGCTCTTGTAGTCGATCTTCTTCGATTCCAGCAGGGAACCGGAGCAGCCGGCGAGGGCGATCGCCATCGCAACCGCCGATCCGGACGCCAGGGTGCGGCTATGCATGCGTAAGCCTCGGGAGGGGATGGTGGAACTCAAACTTCGATGCCGGCCTGGCGCATGGCCTTGCGGACACGCTCGTGGCAGGATTCTGACAGCCGGGTGAGGGGCAGGCGGATGCCCGGACCGATCAGCCCCATCTGCTCGACAGCCCACTTCACGGGAATCGGGTTGGCTTCGCAGAACAGGTCGCGGTGCAGACCGACCAGCTTGGCGTTGGCCGCACGGGCCGTGACGGCGTCGCCCTGGAGCGCCGCGGCACACACCTCATGCATCAGCCCCGGCGCCACGTTGGCGGTCACCGAAATCGTGCCGTGCCCACCCAGCAGGATGAAGGCCATCATGGTCATGTCGTCGCCACTGTACAGGGCGAAATCCCTGGGTGCCCGGGCGATCAGATCGCAGGCGCGGTCCAGACTGCCGGTCGCATCCTTGATGCCGATGATGTTGGGAATCTCGGCAAGCCGCAGGGCCGTGTCATTGGCCAGATCAGCCACGGTCCGGCCCGGCACGTTGTAGAGGATCAGCGGCAGCTCGCTCGCCTCGGCGATGGCCCGGAAATGGCGGTACAGCCCTTCCTGGGTCGGCCGGTTGTAATAGGGCACCACGGACAGGCCCGCGACAGCGCCCGCCTTGCGGGAGAACTCGGTCAGTTCGATGGCCTCTCGGGTCGAATTGGCCCCCGTGCCAGCAATGACCGGAATGCGGCCCGCCGCATGTTCCACGCAGACACGGATCAGTTCGCAGTGCTCGTCCACATCAACAGTGGGCGACTCACCGGTCGTGCCGACCACGACGATGCCGTCCGTTCCTTCCTGGACATGGAAGTCGATCAGCGTGCGCAGACGGGGAAGATCCAGGCTGCCATCGTCGTTCATGGGGGTGACGATGGCGACAATCGAACCGGTAATCATGAGCTATCGCGGGAAAGGGAAAGTGAACTATTGTACCCAATCACTTGGGGAAGGCCAGTGGGCGAAAAATGCGCTTACCAAAAGCCCGTCTGCGCAGCGCGAACCGGATGCCAGAAGCGCGGGCAGCGGAACGCCCGGCCGGATCGGACCCTCCGGCCGGGCGCTCCGCTACTCAGAGGTCAGCCAATGACTTGACGTGCGCCACAACGCTGCGCGCCAGGGAAGACAGGGAATAGCCGCCTTCCAGCATGGAGACGATGCGCCGCTTGGAGAACTCGGCCGCGACCTTCTTGAGCTCTTCGGTCGCGAAGATGTAATCCTTCTCCACCAGCCCGAGGGAGCCCATGTCGTCCTCGTAGTGGGCGTCGAAACCCGCCGAGATGAAGATCGCCTCCGGCGCGTGGTTGCGCAGGGCCGGTACCCAGATGTTGGTGACGATCTCGCGGAACACGTCGCCGCGGGAACCCGCCTTGACGGGCACATTGACCATGTTGGGCGCGGGATTGTCATGTCCGCTGTAGGGGTAGAACGGATGCTGGAAGATGCTGACCATCAGCACCCGCGGATCGTCCTTGAAGATGTCCTCGGTGCCATTACCGTGGTGCACGTCGAAGTCCACCACCGCCACGCGCTTGAGTCCATGCACATCGAGGGCATGGCGGGCCGCAACGGCCACATTGTTGAAGAAGCAGAAGCCCATGGCCTTGGCCGCTTCGGCGTGGTGACCGGGCGGGCGGACCGCACAGAAGGCGTTCTCCACCTCGCCGGACATCACCAGATCGGTCGCCATCACGCCGGCACCGGCCGAACGCAGGGCCGCCTTGATGGAGTGCGGGCACACAGCCGTATCCGGATCCAGGTGACGGATGCCATGCTCCGGCGCGCTGGCAAGGATTGCGTCCACGTGCTCGCGGGGATGGGCGCGGCTGAGCTGTTCGGCGGTGGCCACCGGCGCGTCGTAGAACGAGAGGTACATGTCCAGCCCCGCCGCGATCAGGCGGTCGTTGATGGCTGCGAGACGCTCCGGGGATTCCGGATGATGGGCGCCCATGTTGTGCAGCCAGCACTCCCGATGCGTGATGAATGCGGTACTCGTCATACACTCTCCCCCTCTACTCGCGAAAACGTCTGTTTGATTGATTGATCGTCTTCCCGGCGAACTTCACAGCCCCATGCGGCTCCATCTCCTGGAGACCACCCGCAGCACCGGGAATGCACTGGTGATCCCCATTATCCACATAACCCACGCCCTGCAAAAGCCCACGCCATGCCCCTTTACATCGCCAATCGCCTCGTGGATGCCGCCGGCCGGATTCTCCTCGGCAAGGAGCAGGCCATCCGCCTCGCCCTGGCCTGCCTGCTGGCCCGCGGCCACCTCCTGATCGAGGATGTTCCGGGCGTCGGCAAGACCACCCTGGCCCACCTCCTTGCCCGCCTGCTGGGGCTCCAGTTCCAGCGCATCCAGTTCACCAGTGACCTGCTGCCGGCCGACATCCTCGGCGTGTCGGTGTTCGACCCCCGCGACGGGGCCTTCCGCTTCCATCCGGGCCCGGTCTTCGCGCAGATGATCCTCGCCGACGAGATCAACCGGGCCACCCCCAAGGCCCAGAGCGCCCTGCTCGAAGCCATGGAGGAAGGCCAGGTCAGCGCCGAGGGCCGCACGCTGCCCCTGCCGGCCCCCTTCTTCGTCATCGCCACCCAGAACCCGGCCGACCAGATCGGCACCTTTCCGCTGCCCGAGAGCCAGCTCGATCGCTTCCTGATGTGCATCGCCCTCGGCTACCCCGACCCGGCCGCAGAGCGGGCCCTGCTGGCCGGCGAGGATCGCCGCGCGCTGCTGGCCCGCCAGGAGACACTGCTCGCGCCGGGCGAGCTGGACACCCTGTTCGACGCCGCAGCCCGCGTCCATGTGGCCCCCCCGCTGCTCGACTATGTCCAGGCCCTGCTCGCCCACAGCCGCCAGGCCACCGGCTTCAGCCTGGGCCTGTCGCCCCGCGCCGGCCTGGGTCTGGTGGCCTCGGCGCGGGCCTGGGCGCTGCTGGCCGGACGTGACCACGTGCAGCCCGAGGACGTACAGGCCGTCCTCCCGGCGGTGGCCGGCCACCGCCTGCGCAGTGACGGGGACCGCCGCACATCGCCTGAAGAACGGGTCCGCCGCCTCCTCGAAGCCGTTCCTCTGCCCTGATGCCGGTCCACGCGCGCCTTGACGCACTGCGGGCCCGCTTCCAGCGCTGGCTGTTCCGCGTCCACGGCCCGGAGCCGGCGCCGATCCGCCTGGGCCAGCGCCGGATCTTCGTGATGCCCACCGCCTTTGGCGTGGCGCTGGGCGTGACCCTGCTGGTGATGCTCCTCGCCTCCATCAACTACGCCCTGAGCCTGGGCTACGCCCTTACCTTCCTGCTGGGCGGCGTGGGCTGGGTCCACATCCACCTGAGCTTTCGGAATCTAGTGGGACTGTCAATAGCGCCGGGACGGGTCGAGCCGGTCTTTGCCGGCGCCACGGCCAGTTTTGGCGTCCTCATGACCAACCCGCTGCCACGTTCCCGTCTCGCCCTGCGCCTGTGGCCAGCCCGCACGGGCGCGTCCCCGGACGAAGCCTTCGAGCTCCCGCCCGACAGCCAGGTGCGTATAAGCGTCCACGTGGCGGCCCCCCAACGCGGCTGGCTGCCCCTCCCCCGCCTCCAGCTGGAGAGCCGTCATCCGCTGGGTCTCATCCGCGCCTGGAGCCTGTTCCAGCCCGATCTTCGCGCCCTGGTCTTCCCGACGCCCGAAGCCGACCCGCCGCCCTTGCCGCGCGGCACGGGTCTGCGGCCGGGCGCCCACGGCAGACGCCAAGGGCGTGACGACTTCGCCGGCCTGCGCGCCCACCAGCCCGCCGACCCGCCCCGTCACGTGGCCTGGAAAGCCCTTGCCCGCAGCGGCGAATGGCTCACCAAGCAGTTTGACGGCGGGGGCGCGGAGGCGCTCTGGCTGGACTGGAACACCCTGCCCCCCGGTCTGGACACGGAGCAGCGCCTCGCCCGCCTGACCCGCTGGCTGTGCGATGCGGAGGCCGCGGGACTGGAGTACGGCCTGCGCCTGCCTCAGCAAACCTTTCCGCCGGCCAGTGGTCCCGCCCATCGCCTTGCCTGCCTCACCGCGCTGGCCCTGTTCGGAGGCCCTGATGGCTGAGCGTGGCCTGCGTCCGGACCAGACCGGCTGGCTCGTCGTCGCAGCCGGCGTCAGCCTGCTGCCCCACGCCGCGCAGCTCCCCCACTGGCTGTCCGCCGTCTGCGCGCTGTTCCTGTCATGGCGCGGCATGCTCGCCGCGCAGCGCGCGCGCCTGCCCCACCGGGCGCTGCTCGGAACCCTCGGCCTCGCCGTCGCGGGCGGGGTGTTGGTCGAATACGGCCACCTGTTCGGCAAGGATCCGGGCATCGCCCTGCTGGCCGCCTTCCTGGGCCTCAAGCTGCTGGAGACGGACGACATTCGCGGCGGGCGCGCCGTGATCCTGCTCACCTTTTTCCTGCAGATGGGCCAGTTCCTGCACCAGCAGGGCATGGCCACCGCCGCCCTGGCCCTGGTCGGCACGGTCGTCTCCCTGGCCACGCTGGCGGCCCTCGCCGGACGCGCCCGGCCCCTGCGCCCACGCCTGACAGAAGCCGCCCGCCTCACCGTCCTGAGCCTGCCCTTCATGGCCGTGCTGTTCATCCTCTTTCCGCGCGTCCAAGGGCCGCTGTGGGGGCTCCCGGCGGACGCCTTCAGCGCACTGACCGGCCTCTCCGACACGATGACGCCGGGTGCCCTTGCACGTCTGAGTGAATCCGGCGCGATCGCCTTCCGGGCCACCTTCGACGGCCCGCCGCCGCCCCGCGCCCAGCGCTACTGGCGCGGCCCAGTGCTGACCCGCTTCGACGGTCACACCTGGCGCGCCGCCCACCTGCCCGCCCGGGACGTGCCCGCGTACGCCGTTTCCGGACGCGCCTACACCTACACCCTGACGCTGGAACCCCATGACCGGCCGTGGCTGCTGGCCCTGGACTTTCCAGATGCCCAGGCGGGCCTGCGCTACGGCGCAGACTTCCAGCTCCTCGCCCGTGAGCCGGTCCGCAGCCGCCTGCGCCAGACCCTGGCGTCCTACCCAGACACGCCGGTCGGTCTCGACGAGCCCCCCATCCTGCGACGCCTGGCCCTGGCCCTGCCGGCCGGCGCCAATCCGCGCACCGTCGCCGCAGGCAGCCAGCTGCGGGCCAACGCCGTCCGGGCGGACGACATCCCCGCGCGCGGCATTGCCCTCATGCGCGACGCCCGCCTCACCTACACGCTGGAGCCGCCCCCCCTGGGTGAGGACGACGTGGACGCCTTCCTGTTCGACACCCGCCAAGGCTTCTGCGAACACTTCGCCGCCGCCTTCGTGGTGCTGATGCGCGCCGCCGGCGTGCCGGCGCGGGTGGTCACCGGTTATCAGGGCGGCGAGATCAACCCGGTGGACGGCAGTCTTGAAGTCCGCCAGTCCGACGCCCACGCCTGGGCGGAAGTGTGGCTCGCCGGGCGCGGCTGGCTGCGGGTCGACCCCACCGCCGCCAGCGCCCCGGCGCGCATCGAGCGCGGCCTCGCCGCCGCCCTCCCGGACACCGGGCACCTGCCCCTGCTGATGCGCCCGGAGCTGGCCTGGCTGCAGGGACTCCAGCACCACCTGGACGCCCTCAACCACCGCTGGAACCAATGGGTTCTCGGGTACAATCCCGCCCGCCAGCGCGACCTCCTCGCCGGTCTGGGCCTGGGCGAGGTGGACTGGCCTCAGCTCACCGGGCTGATGACCGCCGCCTGCGCGGCCGTCACCGCCGCACTCGCCGGGGTGCTGTTGCGAAACCGCCGCCGCGACCCGGTGTTGCGTGCCTGGGAAGGCGTCTGCAGCCGCCTCGCCGCCCACGGTCTGCCCCGCGCGGACTGGGAAGGCCCGACGGCCTACGCGGCCCGCGTGGGCACCACCCGCCCCGATCTGGCCGACGCCATCGCAGGGCTCGCTACAGATTTTGCGCGCCTGCGCTACGGCGAGGCGTCAGACACCGCCGCCCGTCGCGACCGATTCCTCCATTCCGCCCGACGCTTCCGCCCCCGATGATTCTCCGCCCCTTCCGCCTCCGTCCCGCACTCCTGCTGGCCAGCGCCCTCGCCGCCGGGCCGCTGGCCGCCGCCGAACGCTACGCGGACCGTCCCGACGTCCAGCAATTCATCGCCGAAATGAAGGAACGTCACGGCTTCGATCCGGATGCCCTCACCTTCATCTTTCGTCGTGCCACTTTCCAGCCCGCCGTGATCAAGGCCATCTCGCCGCCCAAGGATCCCGGCGTGCGCTCCTGGCAGCGTTACCGCGGCCGCTTCATCGAGCCGGTGCGCATCAAGGCCGGCGTGCGCTTTTGGGACGCCTACGCGGAGACAATCAAGGCCGCCAGTGACAAGTACGGCGTGCCGGAGGAGATCATCGTCGGCATCATCGGCGTGGAAACGATCTACGGGCGCAATACCGGCAGCTTCCAGGCCGTCTCGGCCCTGTCCACGCTGGCCTTCGACTATCCCCGCCGGGCCGAGCTGTTCCGCGGTGAGCTGGAGTCCCTGCTGCTGATGGCCCGCGAACAGGGCCGAGACCCCCTCGACTACCAGGGTTCCTACGCGGGCGCCCTGGGCCTGCCCCAGTTCCTGCCGAGCAGCGTGCGCAATTACGCGGTGGATTTTGACGGCGATGGCCACATCGACCTGCTGGCCAGCCCGAAGGACGCCATCGGCAGCGTCGCCCGCTACCTGCAGATGCACGGCTGGGAACGGGGCGGGCCGGTGGCCATCCGGGCGGTCACGAATGCCGACGCGACGCTGGAAACGCTGATCGCCAACGACATCACGCCGGCCTTCGACGCCGAGGCCCTGGCCGCCCACGGCGTGCGCGCCGCCTCCGGAACGCCCGCGGTCGGGCCGGCCGCCTTCGTGGAACTGGTCACCCCCGGCGCCGACAGCGAATACTGGCTGGGCTATCAGAATTTCTACGTGATCACCCGCTACAACCGCAGCAGCTTCTACGCCATGTCGGTGTTCCAGCTGGCCGAGGCCGTCAAGGAAGCCCGTCAGGCGCGCCGCTGAGGCCCGCGCATCCCGCCCGGAACCGGCCGTCCGACCGTTGCGACGGTCGGACGTGCCTCAGAGCAGTTCCAGCACCTTTTCAGGCGGGCGTCCCACCACGGCTCGCGCGCCGCGCACTGCGATGGGCCGCTCGATGAGGATGGGGTGGGCGACAAGGGCGTCCAGCCATTCGTCCTCGCTGAGGGTCCGGCCCTTGAAGGTCGCCTTGAAGACATCCTCACCCTTGCGCACCAGGTCTTCGGCCCGCATGCCGAGCGCCGCCAGCACGGCAGCCAGCTCTTCGCGGGTGGGCGGCGTCTTGAGGTACTCGATGATCGTGGTCGGCACGCCCTTGTCGGCCAGCAGGGCGCAGGCGGAGCGGCTCTTGGAACAGCGGGCGTTGTGGTAGAGGCGGATCGTGTCGGTCATGATGGATCGGGTGTTCAGAACAGGACGTCCTTGGAAACGCCCCGGCGCTTGATGATGCGGCGCAGCTGGCCGAGGGCTTCGAGCTGGATCTGACGCACCCGTTCGCGGGTGAGGTCCAGGCTGTCCGCCAGTTCTTCGAGGGTCTGCACCTCGCACTCGTCGATGCCGTAGCGGTGGCGGATCACCATGCGCTGCTTTTCGTTGAGCTGGCCGATCCACTCGCGCACGAGGCTCTCGACCTCCAGGCCGTGGATCTGCGTGTCGGGTGTTTCCGCGCCTTCATCCGCCAGGGATTCGCCGATGGAGAGGCTTGGATCGATATCCAGCGGCGCGTCGAGGGACGCGGTGTGCTCGTTGAGGGCGAGGATGGCGCGCACATCCTCCACGGGCCGGCTGAGCTGGCGGGCCACCTCCTCGACGGTGGTGTCGCCATGGCCGGACGCTTCGAGCTGACGCTGGGTGCGCAGAACCTGGTTGAGCTCCTTCACCACATGCACCGGGAGGCGGATGGTGCGGGACTGGTTCATGATGGCCCGCTCGATGTTCTGACGGATCCACCAGGTGGCATAGGTGGAAAAGCGGAAGCCCCGCTCCGGATCGAACTTCTCGAGGGCGTGGATGAGGCCCAGGTTGCCCTCCTCCACCAGGTCGAGGAGCGGGATGCCGCGGTTGAGATAATGCTTGGCGATGTTCACCACGAGGCGCAGGTTGCGCTCGATCATCGTCTGGCGGGCCGGGAAGTCGCCCTCACGAACGCGGCGCGAGAGGCTCAGCTCCTCTTCCGCAGTGAGCAGCGGGTTGGCACCGATCTCGTTGAGATAGAGCTGGGTGACGTCGCCAAGGAATTCCGTATCCACTGGCGCGGGGGTCTCGAGAAAGACCTCAACCTCCGGCGGCAGATCCGGTTCGGGGGTCTCCAGCTCTTCTTCAGGCACGCCCGGCTCGTACATGGATGTCCTCTGGGGTCAAAGGGGCGCCGGAGGGTTTCCCGCCGCCCGCCCCGCAATGCCCGGCACGCCCCGCTTCTTGACGAGGGGTAGTGCCGCACCAACACTTCAGATCATGTCGCCCACCTGTTACGGATGTGTCATTGCTCAGCGGGACGGCAGGTATTTCACAGGATCCACCGGCTTGCCCTGCTTGCGGATCTCGAAGTGCAGCTTGGGGCGGTCGCTGTCCGTGTCCCCCAGTTCCGCGATCTTCTGACCCTTGCTCACCGACTGCCCTTCCTTCACCAGCAACTGCTGGTTGTGGGCATAAGCGCTCAGATAGGCGTTATCGTGCTTCACGATCAGGAGTTTGCCATATCCTCGCAAACCCGTACCGGCATACACCACCTTGCCGGCCGCCGCCGCATAGACGGGATCGCCCGGCTTGCCGGAGAGGTCGATCCCCTTGCTGGAGGTATCGTTGAAGCCGGCCATGACCTTGCCACCGGCCGGCCAGGACCATTCGATGCGGTCGTCGCCCGCTGCCGCGGGTTTGGCGGCGTCCTTGCCCTTGTCGTCGGCCGTCTCGGGCTTGGCTTCCGGCTTCGTCTCGGGCTTCACGTCCGGCTTGGCATCGGGCCTGGCGTCCGTCCGGGGCTCGGCTTTGGCGTCGGCCTTGACCGGCACGACAGGTGCCTCCGGCTTCTGGGCCTGAGCCCAGGCCTGCTCCGAATAGGGCACCTTGCCGCCCTTGGGCTCGCGGCGCAGACCGTCTGCTGACGGCGCCACAGGTCGCACGTCGGCGCCCGCGGGCGCCACCGGTTTGACCACCGCACCGGACTCCGGCGGCTTGACGCGCAGTTCCTGGCCCACTTCGATGAGATTGGGGTTTTCGAGGCCGCTCCAGGCGGCGATGTCCCGGTAGTTCTGACCATGATCGAGGGCGATGCGGATCAGGGTATCGCCGGGCTTGACGATGTAGTAACCGGGGCGTGCCACCACCGGTGCCGGCGCTGCGGGCGTTTCGGCACGGACCGGCGGCGTGGCACCCGCCTTGGCCCGGTCCGCCACCGGAGCGGGGGACTTGGTGGCACACCCGGCGAGGGCCAGCGCAGACAGGAACAGACTCAGGGACAGACGGGACAACATGGTTCCTTCACGGTGCTTCATTCGGTACCGGGCAGCAGCGGGACGAATCGTACCGGGCTGAGACGGGTTTCCTTGGGGCCGCGGACGGTGCGCTCGATCAGCACGAGTACCTGCTCGGCCATGCCTACGGGCAGAATCAGACGCCCACCCTCGGCCAGTTGTTCCACCAGGGCGGGCGGCACCTTTGGCGCGGCGGCCGCGACGATGATGGTGTCGAAAGGGGCCGCATCCTTGAGACCGACACTGCCATCCGCATGTTTCAGGCGCACGTTGGGCAGGCGCAGGTGGCGCAGATTGGCGCGCGCGCGGTCGAGAAGCAGGCGCAGGCGCTCGACGGAATACACGTCACTCGCCAGGGAGGCCATCACCGCGGCCTGGTAGCCGCAGCCGGTGCCTACTTCCAGGGTCTTGCCCAGGCTTTCGCGGCCGGCCAGCAGCAGTTCGAGCATGCGCGCCACGACAAAGGGCTGGGAGATGGTCTGCTGCAGCCCGAGGGGCAGGGCCGTGTCCTCGTAGGCGCGGGAGGCCAGGGCCTCCTCGACAAAAAGGTGACGGGGCACATGCAGCAGGGCTGCCAGGACCCGCTCGTCGCGCACGCCCTGCTCGCGCAGGCGCTCGACCATGCGGGCACGGGCACGCTGGGCGCCGTGAACACCGACACGGGCCACCTCGCTCATGACGCGAGCCAGTCCTGAACCGGGGCAATCTGCCCGGCGTGGGTGAGATCGATCTGGAGAGGCGTGACCGACACGTAGCCGTGGGCCACCGCGTGGAAATCGGTGCCTTCGCCGGCATCCTGGGCCGCACCGGCGGCACCGACCCAATACACCGTCTCGCCACGGGGCGTGACCGACTTGATGGTGGGCTCGGCCTTGTGGCGCTTGCCGAGGCGGGTCACCCGGATGCCCTTGATCTGGTCGTAGGGCAGATCCGGCACATTGACATTGAGCAGCGTGGGCTGACGCACCGGCTGACGGATGAAACGCGCCACAAGCTCGCGAGCGATGCGCGCAGCCGCGCTGAAATCGGACGCCTCCTTCGACACCAGGGACATGGCAATCGCTGGCACGCCGAGGAGATAACCTTCGGTCGCCGCGGCAACGGTGCCCGAGTAGATCGTGTCATCCCCCATGTTGGCGCCATGATTGATGCCGGAGACAACGATGTCGGGCAGTTGTTCGAGCATGCCGGTGACCGCCAGGTGGACGCAGTCGGTCGGCGTGCCGTTCACGAAGTGAAAACCGTTGGCCGCGCGGCGCAGGGACAGGGGCCGATCAAGGGTCAGGGAATTGCTCGCCCCGCTGCGGTCCCGCTCCGGCGCCACCACACTGATTTCACCCACGTCCCCCAGGGCGGAAGCCAGGGCCTGCAGGCCGGGCGCGAAATAGCCGTCGTCGTTGCTGAGAAGAATGCGCATCGGGTATCGATCCGGATCGGGCGGAACAGGTGTCGCGGAACGGAAAAGGGCAGGAATCGGAAAGGCCGGCACAGCCCGCACGCTCCGAGCAGGGCGCCGGAACTGGCGGCGAGTTTAGCAGAGTCGGCTTCGCAGCCGCTAGGCGGAAAAGACGGACTACACTGAAGGAGCGCCCCGCGGGACACCGCTGCAGAATATTTTGCACGGGACGGAATAAACCGGACTGCCCGGTTGTTTACGCATCACCCATTCCCCACCGGAGACCTCCCATGATGCACCGTTCCGTCACACACGCCCTGATCGGCCTGGGCGCCCTGCTCGCCGCCGCATGCACCACCCTGCCCGGACTGGCCACTGCACCGGCCCAGAGCCGCGACGGCCTCCTCGCCGACGCCAAGGGCATGACCCTGTATGTGTTCGACAAGGACGCCGCCGGCAGCGGCAAGAGCGCCTGCAACGGCCCCTGCGCCAACAACTGGCCTCCCCTCGTGGCGGCCGAGGGCGACAAGGCGTCGGGCGACTGGTCGGTGATCGTCCGTGACGACGGTCGCCGCCAGTGGGCCTTCAAGGGCAAGCCGGTCTATACCTGGGTCAAGGACCAGAAGCCCGGCGACACCACCGGCGACGGCTTTAACAGCGTCTGGCACGTGGCCCGTCCATAAGCCCCCGCCCCGATGCGCCCATGAGTTTCCGCCAGGCCATCGTCGCCGAGATTCCCCGCCTGCGCCGCTATGCCCGGGCGTTGACGGGGGACGCCAGCCGCGCCGACGACCTGGTCCAGGACACCCTCGAACGGGCCCTCGGCAAGTGGCGCCTGTGGCGACCCGGCAACCTGCGGGCGTGGCTATTCACCTTGATGCACAACATTTTCGTCAACCAGCTCCAGGAAAGCGTGCTGGTCATCTCCCTGGATGGCGACACCCACCTGGACGTACCGGTCCGCCCGCGCCAGCAGGACAACCTGGAACTGCGCGATCTGGACCGGGCCCTGGCCCGCCTGTCGCCCGAGCAGCGGGAAGTCCTGTTGCTGGTGGGCCTGGAAGAGCTCAGCTACGAGGACACCGCCCGCGTCATCGGCGTGCCCGTGGGCACCGTGATGTCGCGTCTGGCCCGCGCCCGCGACAAGCTGCGCCTGCTCCTGGCGGGCGACGAGCGCGCCCTGCACCTGAAGGTCGTCAAATGAACACCCCGCCGGATCGCGACCGCCTGCACGCCTTCGCCGATGACCGGCTCCCCGCCGACGAGCGGGTGCGCGTGGCCGGCTGGCTCGCCGACCATCCCGACAGCGCCGCCGCCGTCCATGACTGGCGCCGCCAGAACGCTGCCCTGCACGCGGCCTACGACGGCGTGCTGGAGCAATCCGTGCCGCCCCATCTCCTCGCGCCCCCCACGCCCACGCCGCGCCCCTTGTTGCGCGTTGCCGCCGTGCTGGGGTGGCTGGCCCTGGGCATCGTGATCGGTCGCGTGCTGCCCCCCGACGGGCCCGCAGCGACAGTGGACGATCCGCTGGCGGCGCTGCCCCACCGCGCAGCCGTGGCCTACGCGGTTTATGTGCCGGAAGTGCGTCACCCGGTGGAGGTCGGCGCCGACCAGGAATCGCATCTTGTGTCGTGGTTGTCCAAGCGCCTGGGCACGCCCCTTCGGGCGCCGCATCTCGTGGCGGAAGGCTTCCGCCTGGTGGGTGGCCGCCTGATCCCGTCGGAGCAGGGCCCTGGCGCACTGTTCATGTACGAGGACGGCACGGGCGCGCGCCTCACACTGTATGTGGTCACCGTCGAGCACGACGGCGGCGAAACCGCCTTCCGCTTCGCTCATGCCGGGGCGCTGTCCACCTTCTACTGGGTGGACCGGCACACCGCCTACGCCCTGTCCGGGGAACTCCCGAGGGCGTCCCTGCTGCCCGTCGCCAGCGCGGTCTACCGCCAGCTCGGCGAGGATCGCCCGCCCGCGCAAAAATAGTCCGGATCTTCTGTAAGCTGAACGCCCGGTCGCCGGTCTTGTCCCATGCCACGCGTCCAAGGACTTTCCCCATGTTGATCCGCCGCCCCGCCGACCTGCCGCCCTCCGAAATCACCGACCCCGCCGTATACGGGGCCCGCCGCCGCTTCATGGGTCAGGCCGGCGCCCTCGCCCTGGGCAGCCTGCTGCCGGCTGCCGGACAGGCCGCCCTCGGCCCCCTCGGCCCCCTCAGCCACAGCGCCTTGAGTACCACCGAAACGCCCACATCCCTGCGCGCGGTGACCGGCTACAACAACTTCTACGAACTGGGCACCAGCAAGACCGACCCCGCCGAGAACACCTTCCGCCTCAAGCCCGCGCCCTGGACCCTGCGCGTCGAAGGCCTGGTGAACAAGCCCCGCACCTTTGCCCTCGAAGACCTGTTCCGCCTCGCGCCGCTGGAAGAGCGCATCTACCGCATGCGCTGCGTGGAAGGCTGGTCGATGGTCATCCCGTGGGTTGGCCTGCCCCTCGCCAGCGTGCTCAAGCTGGCCGATCCCCAGGGCAGCGCGAAGTACGTGGAGTTCACCTCCCATTACGACCGCGCCACCATGACCCGCGGCGTGCTCGACTGGCCCTACTCGGAAGGTCTGCGCCTGGACGAAGCGATGCATCCCCTGACAATCCTCGCGGTGGGCCTCTATGGAGAGGTGCTGCCGGTGCAGAATGGCGCGCCGGTGCGCCTGGTCGTCCCCTGGAAGTACGGCTTCAAGGGCGCCAAATCCCTGGTCAGCCTGCGGCTGGTGGACAAGCCACCGCTCACTGCCTGGATGAAGGCCGGCCCCAGCGAATACGGCTTCTACGCCAACGTGAATCCCGACGTGGATCACCCCCGCTGGAGCCAGGCGACGGAACGCCGCATCGGCGAATTCCTCAAACGCAAGACCCTGATGTTCAACGGCTACGCCGACCAGGTCGCCTCGCTCTACACAGGCATGGACCTGCGGCGCTACTTCTGACCCACGATGAATCCCGACACCCGCCAGCTCGCCCTCCTCAAGACCGCCCTGTTCGCCCTGTGCCTCGTCCCTGCCGTCCTCCTCGGGCGCGCCTTCAGCCTGGACGGACTGGGTGCCAATCCCATCGAGGCCCTCACCCGCGCCACCGGCGAATGGACCCTGCGCCTGCTCCTCATCACCCTGTGCGTCACCCCCCTGCGCAAGCTCACCGGCTGGCACTGGCTCGTGCGCCTGCGGCGCATGCTCGGGCTGTTCACCTTTGCCTACGCCTGCACCCATCTGCTCACCTACCTGTGGCTGGACCAGTTCTTCGACTGGCACGCCATCGCCAAGGACATCCTCAAGCGCCCCTTCATCACCGTGGGCATGGCCGCCTTCGTGTTGATGGCGCCGTTGGCCGCCACCTCCAGCAACGCGGCCATCCGCCGCCTGGGCGGTCGTCGCTGGCAGGCCCTGCACCGCAGCATCTACCCCATCGCGATCCTCGCCTGCGTGCATTTCTGGGTGCTGGTGAAGAAGGACATCACCGAACCGCTGCTGTACGCCCTCATCACCGCCGTCCTGCTCGGCCTGAGAGCCTGGTGGCGCGAGCAGGAACGCCGCCGTCAGCTGGCCGGCGCCTATGCACCCCCGCCCCAGGCGCGGGGCAAGGTGATCCCCATCGTCGCCAAGTAAGCAGCGCGGCTTTGCCCTAGACTTCCAATTTTCATACCGGAAGCCTGCCATGTCGCTGGATCACTTTGCCCACAAGGCTGACAGTTTCGACGCCAATCCCGTCCGCGTAGACAACGTGGACGCCATCGCCCGCGTCCTGCGCGACACCGTGGCCCTGGACCCCGCCATGCGCCTGCTGGACTTCGGCTCCGGCACCGGCCTGCTGCTGGAGCGTCTGGCGCCGCATGTGGCGCACATCACCGCCGTGGACGTGTCGCCGGCCATGAACCGCCAGCTCGACGCCAAGCGCGCGCACCTGCCCTGCACGGTGGAGATCCTGGAACTCGACCTGGTCGCCCACGATCTGGCGCAGACCTTCGACGGCATCGTCTCGTCCATGACCTTGCACCACGTGGCGGATGTGGCCGCCCTGCTGCGCAAGTTCCACGGCCTGCTGCCCGACGGCGGTTTCATCGCCCTGGCCGATCTGGACACCGAGGACGGCAGCTTCCACAGCGAGGACACCGGCGTCTTCCACGCCGGCTTCGAGCGGGCCTACATCGCCGGCCTGGCGGCGGCAGCCGGCTTTCGCGAGGTGCAGGTGCACTCCGCCAGCGTGGTGCGCAAACCCCAGGGGGATTACCCGGTCTTCCTGCTCACGGCCGTCCGCTGAATCGACGCCTACCCCCTCAGGGCAGGGGCAGACCGTCGCCGCCCCCGGCGCCGTCCTTCACCGAGCGGATCAGCTCCACCAGCCGGTTGGGCTTGCCGCGCATCAGCAGCAGCAACTCGGCGCGCACCACGGATTCCGACAGGCCGGCCGCCACCAGACTGCTCAGCATCTCGGCGAAGCGGGCGCGCCGCTTCTGCCCTGCCGGCGAGGTGTCGCGGCGGTCGTGGAAGCTTTCCAGCAGGGTTGAGCCACACACGCAGTTGCGAAAGACGTCCACGATCACGGCGCCGTCGTCGTCGTAGCTCTGCTTGAGCCCGGTGTGATCCCGGCGCACCGGATGGGTGGCGGTGAGGAATTCCTCGTGGGTGCGGTATTTCCGCCCGCAGTTGGCGCAGGTCTTGGGAAAGGCCGACTCTTCCAGTGCGCGCAGGCGGGCGAAGAGGGAATGCTGGAAGGACAGGTCGCTCACGGGGCCCTCGCGGACGATTCCGGACGGCCGGCGCCGCCCGGATTCGATGCCGCGTGCCCGTCAGGCCTTGGGCCGGATCGCCGACTTGGGACGGAACGCCTTGATCACGGCATCGTGGGTTTCGATGTACGCACCGCCGATCAGATCGATGCAGTAAGGCACGGCGGCGAAGATCCCGTGTACTGTCGGCCGTCCCTCCCCATCCTTGAGCCCTTCGAGGGTTTCCGCAATGGCCTTGGGCTGGCCCGGCAGGTTGATGATCAGGGTCTTGCCGCGGATCACCGCCACCTGGCGCGACAGGATCGCCGTGGGCACGAAGGCCAGGCTGACCTGGCGCATCTGCTCGCCGAAGCCCGGCATCTCCTTGTGGCCGACCGCCAGAGTCGCTTCCGGCGTCACGTCCCGCAGGGCCGGGCCGGTGCCGCCGGTGGTGAGGACCAGGTCGCAGCCCACCCCATCGCACAGTTCGATGAGGGTCGCCTCGATCTGCGCCCGTTCGTCAGGAATCAGGCGGGTTTCCGCTCGCCACGGACTGGCCAGGGCCGAGCCAAGCCAGTCCTGCAGCGCCGGGATGCCTTTGTCCTGGTACACGCCTTCGGAAGCGCGGTCGCTGATGGACACCAGGCCGATGATTGCTGTCTCGCTCATGCTTCGTCCTCTCCGGATGGGGGGTCGTTGTCGGGTGCGCCTTCGAGCTCACGCAGCACGCGGAACAGTTCGCGGAAAGCCCGGGGCGGCTTGCCCAGCTCGCGCTCCTTGAGGGCATTGCGCCGCAGCACGCGGAGGTGCTGGAGATCAGCGCCGGGATGCGCGGTGGCGATGTCGTGGAGGGTCTTCTCGTCATCGAGCAGGCGGGTGCGCAAGGCTTCCAGGCGATGCATGCGGGCGTTTTCCTCGGCCGAGACGCCCTTGAAGGCGTCCAGCGCAGCGCGGATCGGCGCCGGGTCCACGTGACGCATCAGCTTGCCGATGTATTGCAACTGACGGCGCTTGGCCTCGTGGGACGGAAAGCGCTGGTAATCACGCACCGCGTCGCGCAGGTCTTCGTCCAGGGGCACCTTGGCCAGGCGCTCCTTGCCGAGGGCGGCCAGCTCCTGGCCGAGTTCCTGCAGGGCCTGGCTGTCGCGTTTGAGCTGGGATTTGCTCGGGCCGGTGTCTTCGTCGTCGTCGTGATGGGAATGGGGATGGGCCATTGCGGGCGGTTCGGGGGACTGGAAACGGTTAAGATTATAACCTTGACCCCGTACCACCCCCCGAGAGCCATGGCCGAGAAAAGATTCAGCTTCACCCAGGACGAACTCCGCACCCTGGCCGACGACATCCTCAAGTACGCCCGCAAGGGCGGCGCCTCGGCCTGCGAGGTGGACGTGTCGGAGGGCTTCGGCCAGTCCGTCACGGTCCGTCGCGACGAGGTGGACACCATCGAATACAACCGCGACAAGGGCATCGGCGTCACCGTGTACGACGGCCAGCGGCGCGGCTACGCCAGCACCTCCGACTTCTCTGCCGCCTCCCTCAAGGCGACTGTCGCGGCGGCCCTGTCCATCGCCCGCTTCACCGCCCCCGACCCAGCGGCCGGGCTGCCCGATGCGGCGCTGCTGGCGCGGGACATCCCGGACTTCGACCTGTACCACCCGTGGGCGCTGTCCTCCGAAGACGCCATCGAGCTGGCCCGCCGCTGCGAGCGGGCGGCCTTCGCGGTCAGCCCGGAAATCCGCAATTCCGACGGCGCCAGCGTGTCCATGCAGGAATCCCACTTCATCTCGGCCAACAGCCTGGGCTTCATGGGCGGCTACTCCAGTTCGCGCCACTTCCTGTCCTGCTCGGTGATCGCCGGCGAGGGCGACGACATGCAGCGGGACGACTGGTATTCCTCCAAGCGCGACCCGGCCGAGCTGGCCGACGCGGAAGAGGTGGGCACCTTCGCCGCACGCCGCGCCCTGGCCCGCCTCGGCGCGCGCCAGATTCCCACCTGCGAGGTGCCGGTGCTCTTCGAAGCCCCCCTCGCGGCCGGCCTGATCGGTGCTTTCGTGCACGCGGTAAGCGGCGGCGCCCTCTACCGCAAGTCCAGCTTCCTGCTGGACAGCCTGGGCAAGCCGGTCTTCCCCGGGCACATCCAGATCTCCGAACGCCCGCACCTGCCCAAGGCATTCGCCAGCAGCGCCTTCGACGACGACGGCGTGGCCACGCGGGACCGGGAAGTCATCGTGGACGGCGTGCTCCAGGGCTACTTCCTGAGCACCTACTCGGCACGCAAGCTGGGTCTCGAGACCACCGGCAATGCGGGCGGCAGCCACAACCTGCTGGTCAAGCCCGGCGCCCACGACCTGGACGGGCTGGTGCGCCAGATGGACCGGGGCCTGCTCGTCACCGAGCTGCTGGGCCACGGCGTGAATTACGTGACCGGCGACTACTCCCGCGGCGCCGCCGGCTTCTGGGTGGAGAACGGGCAGATCCAGTTCCCGGTGCACGAGATCACCATCGCCGGCAATCTCAAGGCGATGCTGGCCGGCATCCGCGAGATCGGCTCGGACGTGCTGGTGCGCGGTTCCAAGCACTGCGGCTCCATCCTCGTGGACCGCATGACCGTCGCGGGCGCCTGAGCCCCACCCGCTGCGGGCCTTGACGGAGACACCGGAGATGGAACGGCGTCGATTCCTCACGCAGGCCGGTGCCGGCATGGCGGCCGGCGCCCTCGCGGCTCCGGCGGCGGCGGCCATGGCCGACCTCCCGATCCTCAAATGGCGCCTCGCCTCCAGCTTTCCCAAGAGCCTGGATTCGATTCACAGCTCGACGGAATCCCTGGCCCGGCAGGTGGCGCTGCTCACCGGCGGACGCTTCCAGATCCAGGTCTTCGCCGCCGGCGAACTCGTCCCCAGCGCGGCGGTGCTGGATGCGGTCAAGGACGGTACCGTCGAGATCGGCCACAGTGCGTCCTATTACTATGTGGGCAAGGATCCCACCTTCGCCCTCGACACGGGCATCCCTTTCGGCCTCAACAGCCGCCAGCAGATGGCGTGGATGCATGACGGTGGCGGGCTCGAACTGCTGCGCGACTTCTTCCGCGAGTACGCCATCCACAACATCCCCTGCGGCGCCACCGGCACCCAGATGGGCGGCTGGTTCCGCAAGGAGATCCGCAGTGTTGAAGACCTCAAGGGCCTCAAGTTCCGCGTCGGCGGCTTTGCCGGTCAGGTCCTCGCCCGCCTCGGCGTGGTGCCCCAGCAGATCCCCGCCGGCGACATCTACGCAGCCCTCGAAAAAGGTGCCATCGACGCCGCCGAATGGGTCGGCCCCTACGACGACCTGAAGCTCGGTTTCCAGCGGGTCGCCAAGTACTACTACTACCCGGGCTTCTGGGAGGGCGGTCCCCAGCTCACCGTTTATGTGAATCTCAAACACTGGAACGCCCTGCCGCCGGAATACCAGGCCGCACTGGAGAACGCCTGCGCCCTCGCCCATTTGGAGATGCAGGCCCGCTACGACGCCCGCAGCCCGGCCGCCCTGCGCCAGCTCATCGCCTCGGGCACCCAGCTGCGCCCCTTCTCCCACGAGATCATGAGCGCTGCCTACCAGGCCGCCCACGCACTCTACGACGAAACCGCCGCGAAAAACCCGCGCTTCCGCAAGATCTACGAGCCCTGGAAGAAATTCCGCGACGACCAGCTGCAGTGGTTCGCCGTGGCCGAGAGCCACTTCGACGCCTTCATGCAGGCGACGCGCGCCGCCGCCCGCAGCCGCAAATAAGCCCGGCGGGCCGGATTGGGGTTTTCCCATACTGCGGGAAGGCCGCCGGCTCATGAATAATCGGCATCCAGATTCCAACACCACACGAGGAGACAAAGTGGAACGACGTTCATTCCTGAAGAAGGCCAGTGCCGGCGTCGCCGCCGGTGCGGTGGCCGCGCCGGCCCTGGCGGCCGAACTGCCCACCATCAAATGGCGTCTGGCCTCCAGTTTCCCCAAGAGCCTGGACACCATCTTCGGCGGCGCCGATGTGGTGGCCAAGCGGGTGGCGGCCGCCACCGGCGGCAAGTTCCAGATCCAGGTGTTCGCCGCCGGCGAGATCGTCCCCGGTCCCGGCGTGATGGACGCCGTGAAGGACGGCACCGTCGAGTGCGGTCACACCTGCTCCTACTATTTCGTCGGCAAGGACCCCACCTTCGCCCTCGACACGGCCATCCCCTTCGGCCTCAACAGCCGCCAGCAGACCGCCTGGATGATGGATGGCGGCGGGCTGGAACTGTTCCGTGAGTTCTTCAAGGACTACAACATCTACAACATCCCCTGCGGCAACACCGGCGCCCAGATGGGCGGCTGGTTCCGCAAGGAGATCAAGAGCGTCGAGGATCTCAAGGGCCTCAAGTTCCGCTGCGGCGGCTTCGCCGGCCAGGTCCTCGCCCGACTTGGCGTGGTGCCCCAGCAGATTCCCGGCGGCGACATCTACCCGGCCCTCGAAAAAGGCACCATCGACGCCGCCGAATGGATCGGCCCCTACGACGACCAGAAGCTGGGCTTCAACAAGGTCGCCAAGTACTACTACTACCCGGGCTTCTGGGAAGGCGGCCCGCAGATCAGCCTGTACGTGAACATGAAGCAGTGGGCGGCCCTGCCCAAGGAATACCAGACCATCCTGGAAGACGCCTGCCTCTATGCCCACGCCGAGATGCAGGCCCGCTACGACGCCAAGAACCCGGGCGCGCTCAAGCAGCTGGTCGGTTCCGGCACTCAGCTGCGCCCCTTCCCGAACGACGTCCTGGCCGCCGCCTACAAGGCCGCCAACGACCTCTACGACGAAACTGCCGCCAGCAATCCGAAGTTCAAGAAGATCTACGAGGCCTGGAAGAAATTCCGCGACGACCAGCTGCAATGGTTCGCCGTGGCCGAGAACCGCTTCGACAACTTCATGCAGGCTGCCCGCAACGCCTCGGCCAAGGCCAAGAAGTAAGCGCCCGCCACCCCCTGGGCGGGTTTGATCCGGGCCGTGTCCGCACGGCCCGCTTTTTTGAGGAAGACCGCCCATGATTGCCGCCTTCGCCCTCCTCCTGGGCTTCCAGCTTGCTGGGGAAACCCTGCGTGTTGCCCTGCATCTGCCGGTGCCTGGCCCGGTGATGGGCATGGCGTTGCTGCTCGTCTATCTGATCTTCCGCGGCGGTCCGGACGATGGCCTGCGGACCACCTCCGGCGGCCTGCTGCAGCACTTGTCCCTGCTCTTTGTGCCCGCCGGCACCGGGGTGATGCTCCACGCCGGACGCCTCGCCGACGAAGCCGGCCCGATCCTCGTGGCCCTCGTCGCCAGCACCGTGCTGGGCCTCGCCGCCACCGGCCTGACCCTGCACGCTCTCACCCGCCGCAGTCGCCAGGAAGACGCGCAATGAGCAGCGGGATGACCGAAATCTGGGTGTACCTCTCCGCCCAACCCCTGTTGTGGCTCTCCCTCACGCTGGCCGCCTACCTCGTGGCCCTGACCCTGCACCGCAAGGCGGGAGCTCATCCGGCGGTCAACCCGGTGCTGCTGTCGGTGCTGATCCTGGTCGGCCTGCTCGTCGCCACCGGCACGCCCTACCAGCACTACTTCGACGGCGCCCAGTTCGTGCATTTCCTCCTCGGACCCACCACCGTCGCCCTCGCCGTACCGCTGCACGCCCAGCTCAAGCGCCTCGTCGCGATGGGCGGCCCGCTCCTCATTGCCCTCGCCGTGGGCTCGCTGACCGCCGGCCTGTCGGCCTACGCCATCGGCGCCCTGCTGGGCGCCAGCACACCGACGGTGATCTCCCTGGCGCCAAAATCCGTCACCACGCCCATCGCCATGGGCATCGCCGAGCGGCTCGGCGGGCTGGCGTCCCTGACCGCAGTGTTCGTGATCCTCACCGGTATCTTCGGTGCCATCTTCGCCACCGGCCTGCTGCACCGCCTGGGCGTCAAGGACGAGGCCAGCACGGGCTTCGCCCTCGGCCTGGCGTCCCACGGTATCGGCACTGCGCGGGCCTTCCAGCTGTCTGAGCAGACCGGCGCCTTTGCCGCCCTGGCGATGGGCCTCAACGGCCTGTTCACCGCCCTCACGCTGCCCTGGCTGCTGCCCCTCCTCGCCCCCCTCTTGAGCCGCTGAACCATGGACCTGCTCATCGACGTCATCCTCAAGGCGGGCCGCTCCGCCGTCGAACTGTCCTTCTTCGTGCTGCTACCCGTGATGGTGGTGATGCTGTCCCTGATGCGCCTACTCGAAGCCCGCGGCGTGCTGGACTGGCTGGTGGAAAAGCTCGCCCCGGCCCTGCGTCCGCTGGGTCTAACCGGGCTCGGCGTGTTCGCGGCGCTGCAGATCAATTTCGTGAGCTTTGCTGCCCCCGTCGCCACCCTGGCGATGATGGACCAGCGTGGCGCGTCCAGCCGCCATCTGGCGGCCACCCTGGCCATGGTGATGGCCATGGCCCAGGCCAATGTGTCCATGCCGATGGCCGCCATGGGCCTGCACTTCGGCATCGTGCTGGGCTGGTCGCTGGTAGGCGGGCTGGTCGCAGCTGCCGCCACCTATTACGGTTTCGGCCGGCATCTGAGCGCGGTCGAACACACCCTCGACGAAACGCTCAATCACCCGGTGGCGGAATCCGCCAAGGGCGTGCTGGACGTCATCAACCGGGCCGGCGCCGAGGCCTTCAAGATCGCGGTGGGCGCGATCCCCATGCTGGTCCTGTCCCTGACCGTTGTACTCGCCCTGCGCCGCCTGGGCGCCCTCGACGTGCTCACCGGCCTGCTCGCGCCGATCCTGCTTGCGGTTGGCGCCGATCCGGCCCTGATTCTGCCCACGCTGACCAAATACCTGGCCGGCGGCACGGCCATGATGGGCGTCATGGACGAGATGCTGCGGGCCGGCACGGCCACCGCCGCCACCCTCAACGGCGCCAGCGCCGGCCTGCTGATCCATCCTCTCGACATTCCCGGCGTGGCCGTGCTGATATCTGCCGGCCGGCGCGTGGCCGATGTGTGGAAGCCCGCCGCCCTCGGGGCCGGAGTGGGCATTCTGGCACGGGTCGCCGGACACCTTGTGGTCGGCTGAGACCCCGGCAGCCCTCCCCCTGCGCGCAGACCACCTGAGTGGCGCGGAACATGCATCGCACACCGGGCTTGCCACGCCATTTCATTAGGCGAAATGGCGCCTTCTGCGCTACCATGCGCGCTCCTTCCCGATCCCGGCCGAAACCGTTGTCCACCGCGCCTGAACCCGCCGCCAAGAATCCCATCCAGGTCATCGAGCGCATGATGAAGCTGCTCGACGTGCTGGCGGAATACTCCGATCCGGTGCCCCTTAAGCAGCTCGCCCTGGAGACCGGTCTGCACCCCTCGACCGCGCACCGCATCCTGGGCGCCATGAGTGGCAGCGGTTTCGTCGAACGCAGCGAGGCCGGCGCCTATCGCCTGGGCATCCGCCTGCTGGAACTGGGCAGCCTGGTCAAATCGCGCATCTCCCTGCGGGAAACCGCCATGCCGGCCATGCTCCGGCTGCACGCCGAAACCGGCGAGAGCGTTAACCTGGGCATCCGCGCCGGTGACGAGATCGTCTATGTGGAACGGACCTCCAGCGGCCGCTCGTCGGTGCGCGTGGTCCACATCGTCGGCGCCCGTGCCCCCCTTCATACCACCGCCACCGGCAAGCTCTTTCTTGTGGAGGACGGCGCCCACCAGGTCAAGGAATACGCGCGCCGCACCGGCCTGCCCGGCACCACGCCCACCTCCATCACCACCCTCGCGGCCCTTGAGAAGGAACTGGACAAGGTGCGCCGCCACGGCGTGGCCTACGATCTGGACGAGGTGGAAAACGGCGTGCGCTGCATCGCCGCCGGCATCCGCGACGATAGCGGCGAGTTGGTGGCCGGCCTGTCCCTGTCCACCCCGGCCGAGCGCTTCAATCCTGACTGGGCGCCTCTCATCAAGGCCACGGCCGACGAGATCTCCCGCGCCCTCGGCTACGTCCCGCCGGCCGGGCGCTGATCCACGGCACCCATGAAAGGGGCTCCCGCGGGAGCCCTTTTTCTTGATCGGCGGGATACCGAATCAGGTGGTCGGACCGCCGCGCACCACCTCCGCCAGACGCTGCTGGGCTGCCGCGCTCTCGAGCCAGCGCTTGACCCGCTGGGCATCCGCCACACGGGTGAAGCGGCCGAAGGAGTCGAGCAGCACGATGATCATCGGCTTATTGAGCAGCCAGGCCTGCATCACCAGGCATTTGCCCGACTCGTTGATGAAGCCGGTCTTGGAGACGCCGATCTGCCAGTCCGGGCTCTTCACCAGTGCGTTGGTGTTACCGAACTGACGTGGCCGGCCGTTGAGATACACGGTGTAGTTGCCAGTGGTGGAGAACTCGCGGATCAGCGGATAGCGGGACGCCGCGGACACCATCTTGACCAGATCGCGGGCGCTGGACACGTTGGCGGAGTTCAGCCCGGTGCTGTCGGAAAAGCGGGTGTCCTTGAGGCCCAGGGACACCGCCTTGCGGTTCATCGCCGCCACGAAGGCCGGCAAACCGCCCGGATAATGCCGGGCCAGCGCAGATGCGGCACGGTTTTCAGAGGACATCAGGGCCAGGCGCAGCATGTCCTCACGGGTCAGGTCCACGCCCACCGGCAGATGGGAACTGCTGCCCCGCAGGGTATCCACGTCGTCGTTGGCGACGGTGAGGACTTCGCCCAGATTGAGGCGGGCATCCAGCACCACCATGGCGGTCATCAGTTTGGTGATGGAGGCAATCGGCAGCACAGCGTCGGAATTCTTTTCCAGCAGCACCGTGCCGGTGGCCTGGTCCGCCACCATGAAGGCCGCGGACGCCAGGACCGGATTGCCTTCATGGTCCATCTCCGGCGCCACCGCGAGGGCAGCGGTACGCTGCACCTGGGGCGATGCGAAAGCGGCGCGGGCGGCGGCCCGGTTACGGGCCTTGGCGTTCTTGGCCGGCGCGGGCGCCGCCTTGGCCACAAAAGATTTCTTGGCCGGACGGTGCGTGGCGGCCAAGGCGTCCGCCGGACCCGTGGCCTGGAGCGCGACAGCACCAGCCAGCGCCAGGAGCGATTTGCGAATGTTCATTGTGTTACGTCGATTCTGATTCCGGGTGAGGGGAAGGCGAGGCCTCCCCGAAAGATCCGGCCCACCTGCCGGCGTACGTCCCCGCACGCCTGAGACGGACCGCCGCCGAGTTCCAATTCTAACGGCAGACTTCTATTTAAAATAAAGGCTTATTCAGAAAATTTAAAGTTTTTTCTGAATCTGCACTCGTAGCTAGCAATTCTAACGCATGAAGGGCTCAATCCGACGACCGGCCTTGCACGGAATCAAGTCCGAGGAAGCGCGCGATCTCGCCGCGCCGGGCCATGGCGTCGCGATAGCCCAGTTCCACCAGGGCGCGGGTATAGGACCGCTCGAAGAGCAGATAGGAAAGCAGCATCGACCCGTTCCTGCGGGTGGCCCCGACACCGCGCAGGACCAAGCGCAGCGCCGGCGGCAGGGCGTTGCGGTAGCGGGCAGCGATGTACTCGAGCCGCTGGGACGGCGCGATCACCAGCGTCTCGATGGGTCTCAACGGGATGCCGGCAGCCTCTCGGGCCCCCGGCGGTAGTGCTGCCAGGGTTGCGTTGATGCGCTCCAGGCGCTCCAGATCGGTGGTCAGCCCATCCAGGAAGATGCTCGCCATCGCATGCCCCGCCACCTGGGCCGGCGACGGGTAGTCGTAGGTCCGCTGCCGCGCCTCCTCGCCACGCCGCCCGGCGCCGATCACCAGAATGCGCCGTGCGCCCAGATGGATGGCCGGACTGACGGGTGCCTGCTGGCGCATGGAGCCATCACCGAAGTATTCCCGGTGGAGCCGGACCGCCGGGAACACGAACGGAATCGCGCTGGAGGCCAGCAGATGATCGACCGCCAGACTGGCGCGCAGCCCGACCCGCTGGGCGCGTCGCCAGGGCTCCAGCGCCGGGACGCCCTGAAAGAACGACAGGCTCTCGCCCGAGGTATAGCCGGACGCCGTGACGGACACGGCACGCAGATGGCCGTCCGCGATGGCGCGGTCGATGGCGCCGAAATCCAGCATCGCCGTCAGCAGCGCGCGAAGCGGCTCGTTGTCCAGCAGGGAGCGGGGCACCTGATGGAACAACCAGCCCAGGAAGATCGCCGACCCCCAGCGCGTGACCGAGCGCACCACCGCCGCAGTGTCGGCGCGATACACCTGATCCACGTGAAAGTTGCGCCAGATGAACGCCAGCTTGCGCACAGCCGCATCGAAGTCGGCCGAATAGGCCGCGAGGGCCACCGCATTGACGGCACCCGCTGACGTTCCGCACAGGATCGGGAATGGATTGCCGGAGCGTTTGCCCCAGACATCGCGGATGGCCACCAGGACGCCCACCTGATAGGCCGCCCGAGCGCCACCGCCCGTGAGTACCAGCGCCGTCCGCCCGTCCGTCATGCCCCTCCTCCGTGCGCCGACATTCCGTCACGCCCACCCGCGACCGCGGGCGTCATGCCCCTTTCAAGCAGTGATAACGGCCGCCTGGAGCGTCGGCGCAGGGTTGACCCGGCCGCGGGCGCCATCACGCGGCCCCGGCGGCCGTGCCGGCGACTCAGCGGCCGGCTTCGACGACGGTCAATGCCGTCATGTTGACGATGCGCCGCACCGTGGCGGTGGGGGTGAGGATGTGCACCGGCTTGGCCGAACCCAGCAGGATCGGCCCCACCGTCATGCCCTCGCCGGCAGCCGTCTTGAGCAGATTGAAGGCGATGTTGGCCGCGTCGAGCGTGGGGAAGATCAGCAGGTTGGCGTCCTCCCGCATGCGGGCATTGGGGAAGATCTGCTGGCGGATGCTCGCATCCAGCGCGGCGTCGCCGTGCATCTCGCCTTCCACCTCCAGATCGGCGTGTTCCGCGTGAAGCATTACCAGGGCCTTGCGCATCTTCTCGGCCGTCGGCGAATTGTCCGTACCGAAACTGGAATGGGACAGCAGCGCAATGCGGGGCTGGATGCCGAAACGACGGACCTCGTCGGCGGCGAGGCGGGTCATCTCCACCACCTGTTCCGGTGTCGGGTCGTAATTGACGTAGGTGTCGCACAGAAACACCGTGCGTCCCGGCAAAGACAGCAGATTCATCGTGTAGAAGTTACGCACGCCGGTCTGGCGGCCGAGCACCGTCTCGATGAAGCGCAGGTGCAGGCCGTGCATGCCGTAGGTGCCGCAGATCAATCCATCTGCGTAGCCGAACTTGAGGAGCAGCGCGCCCACCAGGGTGGGTCGGCGACGCACCTCGCGCTTGGCGTAATCCACGGACACACCCTTGCGCTCCATCAAGGCATGGTAATGGGTCCACAGCTGGTCGTAGCGCGGATCCGTCTCGGGGTTGACCAGTTCGAAATCCAGTTCGGGGCGCAGGCGCAGGCCGTAACGATCGATGTTTTCCAGCGTCACGTCGGGCCGACCGATCAGGACCGGACGGCACAGGCCCTCGTCCACGACCGTCTGCACCGCGCGCAGCACCCGCTCCGACTCGCCCTCGGCAAAGATGATGCGCTTGGGCGAGCGCTTGGCGGCCTGAAAGACCGGCTTCATGACGAGGCCGGATTGCCATACGAAATTGTTGAGCTGCTGACAGTAGGCGTCGAAGTCGGCGATGGGCCGCGTCGCCACGCCAGACGCCATCGCGGCGCGGGCCACCTCCGGCGCGATCTTGACGATCAGGCGCGGATCGAAGGGCTTGGGGATGATGTACTCGGGCCCGAAGCCGGACACTTCCTGGCCGTAGGCAGCGGCGACGATGTCCGAGGCCTCGGCACGGGCCAACTCGGCGATGGCCTTGACCGCGGCCAGCTTCATTTCATCCGTGATCGTGGTCGCGCCGACGTCCAGTGCCCCGCGGAAGATGAAGGGGAAGCACAGGACGTTATTGACCTGGTTCGGGTAATCCGAACGGCCGGTGGCCATCAGCGCGTCGTCACGCACCTTGCGCACCTCTTCGGGCAGGATCTCGGGCGTAGGGTTGGCCAGGGCCATGATCAGCGGCCGCGAGGCCATCTTCGCCACCATGGCGGGCTTGAGCACCCCGCCGGCCGACAGACCGAGGAAGACGTCGGCGCCCTCGATGACCTCGCCCAGGGTACGCGCCGAGGTCGTCTTGGCGTAGCGGGCCTTGATGGGGTCCATCAGCACGGTACGGCCTTCATAGACCACGCCCTCGATGTCCGTCACCCAGATGTTCTCCACCGGCACGCCCAGCATCACCAGCAGATCCAGGCAGGCCAGCGCCGCGGCACCGGCGCCGGAGGTCACCAGCTTGACCTGCTTCAGATCCTTGCCCAGCAGATGCAGACCGTTCAGGAAGGCCGCGCCCACCACGATGGCCGTGCCGTGCTGGTCGTCGTGGAAGACCGGGATCTTCATCCGCTCGCGCAGCTTCTGCTCGATGTAGAAGCACTCGGGCGCCTTGATGTCCTCCAGGTTGATGCCGCCGAAGGTGGGCTCCAGTGCGGCGATCATGTCGATCAGCTTGTCCGCGTCGGGCTCGTCGATCTCCAGGTCGAAGACGTCGATGCCGGCGAACTTCTTGAACAGCACGCCCTTGCCTTCCATCACCGGCTTGGCCGCCAGCGGACCGATGTTGCCCAGGCCCAGCACCGCGGTGCCGTTGGTCACCACGCCGATCAGGTTGCTGCGCGCCGTCAGGCTGGCCGCCTCGGCCGGATCTTCGACGATGGCATCACAGGCCGCCGCCACGCCAGGCGAATAGGCCAGCGACAAGTCCTGCTGGTTGGTGAGCGCCTTGGTGGGCGCGATGGAGATCTTGCCGGGCTTGGGAAGGCGGTGGTATTCCAGCGCGGCAAGGCGGATGCGTTCGTCCATGGGGTGTCTCCCTCTTCGGTGTGGGTGTGCTGCGATGATCCGACTAAACGGACATTTTGGCCATCCGTGACTTCCACAGCATTTCATGCGAAATGCGTGATTTTTGTCCTCGACCGAACCGTGGCATAATATTAGGCTTCCTCCTTTGGGGAATCGCCCGCACACTCGCCAACAATACGCGCCGAGCCTTGATGGCCCAAAGACGCGATCGCCGCCCGGCGGCCGCCCTCTCACCGCCGGACAGAGCAACTCACGAATCTGTAACGTCCTGGAGAATCGTCTGATGTCTCAAAGCATTGCCGAAGCAGCCATTGCCGCCGCGCCTGCCTGTGTCAAGAACGAAAAGCTCAAGCAGTGGGTCGGTGAAATCGCCGCCCTCACCGAGCCCGATCGCGTCGTCTGGTGCGACGGCTCGCAAGAAGAATACGACCGCCTCTGCGCCGAGATGGTCGACGCCGGGATGCTGATCAAGCTGAACCCGGAAAAGCGCAAGAATTCCTACCTCGCCTGGTCCGACCCCTCGGACGTGGCCCGTGTCGAAGACCGCACCTTCATCTGCTCCCAGAACAAGGGCGACGCCGGCCCCACCAACAACTGGGAAGACCCGGCCAAGATGCGCAAGACCCTGAACGAACTGTTCAAGGGCTGCATGCACGGCCGCACCATGTACGTCATCCCGTTCTCCATGGGCCCCCTCGGCTCTCCCATCGCCCACATTGGCGTGGAGATCTCCGACAGCCCCTACGTGGTGACCAACATGCGCACCATGACGCGCATGGGCAAGGCCGTCTATGACGTGCTGGGCGCCGATGGCGAGTTCGTCCCCTGCGTGCATACCGTGGGCGCTCCCCTCGGCCAGGGCGAGAAGGATTCCCGCTGGCCCTGCAACCCGGACACCAAGTACATCGTCCACTACCCCGAAACCCGCGAGATCTGGTCCTACGGTTCCGGCTACGGCGGCAACGCGCTGCTGGGCAAGAAGTGCTTTGCCCTGCGCATCGCCTCCAACATGGCCCGCGACGAAGGCTGGCTGGCCGAACACATGCTGATCCTCGGCGTGGAAAGCCCGCAAGGCGAAAAGACCTACGTCGCCGCCGCCTTCCCCTCCGCCTGCGGCAAGACCAACTTCGCCATGCTGATCCCGCCGCGCTCCTTCGACGGCTGGAAGATCTACACCGTCGGCGACGACATCGCCTGGATCAAGCCCCGCACCGACGCGGACGGCGTGACCCGCTTCTACGCCATCAACCCTGAAGCCGGCTACTTCGGCGTCGCCCCCGGCACGTCCGAAAAGACCAACTTCAACGCCATGGCGACGCTGAAGGAAAACATCATCTTCACCAACGTCGCCCTGACCGACGACGGCGACGTGTGGTGGGAAGGCATGTCCAAGGAAGCCCCGGCCCACCTGATCGACTGGCAAGGCAAGGACTGGACCCCCGAGCTGGCCAAGGAAACCGGCCGCAAGGCAGCGCACCCGAACGCCCGCTTCACCGCCCCGGCCGCCCAGTGCCCGTCCATCGACCCGAACTGGGAAAACCCCGAAGGTGTGCCCATCTCCGCCTTCATCTTCGGCGGCCGCCGTGCCACCACCGTGCCGCTGGTGTACCAGGCCTTCAACTGGAACTTCGGCGTGTACATGGCCGCCACCCTCGGCTCCGAAACCACCGCCGCCGCCTTCGGCGCCCAGGGCGTGGTCCGTCGCGATCCCTTCGCCATGCTGCCCTTCTGCGGCTACCACATGGGCGACTACTTCAACCACTGGCTGAAGATGGGTCACGCGGTGGACCAGACCCCGGGCATCTTCTGCGTCAACTGGTTCCGCATGAATGAGAAGGGCGAATTCATGTGGCCCGGCTTCGGCGAGAACATGCGCGTCCTCAAGTGGATCGTGGACCGTGTCCGCGGTCGCGTCGCCGCCCAGGAAAACGCCCTCGGCTGGATGCCCCAGTACGAGGACATCGACTGGACCGGTTCCGACGTGACCAAGGCCGAGTTCGAGGCCCTCACCGCCATCGACGCCGACGCCTGGAAGACCGAGCTGGCCTCCCACAAGGAATGGTTCGACAAGCTGCAGGACCGCCTGCCCAAGCAGTTCGTGCTCAAGCGCGAACTGTTCGAGCTGGCCCTGTCGGTCTAAGCTTGTCCGGCCGTCAGGCCGTTGCCGTACCCGAAAAAGCGCCGAGCAATCGGCGCTTTTTTGCTTTGCGAAGGAAATCCCGATGACCCGCTTCGCCCGTCGCATGGCCGACATCCAGCCCTTCCACGTGATGGAGATCCTCAAGCGCGCCCACGAACTGGCCGCCCAGGGGCGCGACATCATCCACCTGGAGGTCGGCGAACCGGATTTTCCCAGCCCGAAACCGGTCGTCGAGGCCGCCCGCTGCTTCCTCAACGGCGGTCATGTCCATTACACGCCGGCGCTGGGGCTGAGCGCCCTCCGCGAAGCCATCGCCGGCTTCTACCGGGATCGCTTCGGGGCTGACGTGGCGCCCGAGCGCATCATCGTCACCCCCGGCGCCTCCGGCGCCCTGATGCTGGCCCTCGCCGTGCTCACCGACCCCGGCGACGCCTGGCTGCTGCCCGATCCGGGCTATCCGTCCAACCGCCACCTGGTGCGCAGCTTCGAAGGGGTACCGGTCGCCCTGCCGGTGGATGCGACGACCCGCTTCCAGCCTACGCCCACCCAGGTGGCTGAAGCCTGGACGACGCAGACCCGCGGCCTGATGGTCGCCACGCCGGCCAATCCCACGGGCACCCTGCTCACGCCGGGCGAGATCGTCGCCCTCCACGCGGCCGTAACGGCCCGCCATGGCGTATTGATCGTGGACGAGATCTACCAGGGCCTCTGCTATGGCGTCGACGCCACCACCGCCCTCACCCGCCTTGACGACGTCTTCGTGGTGAACAGTTTCTCCAAGTATTTCGGTATGACCGGTTGGCGCCTGGGCTGGCTGGTCGCGCCGCCGGACTACGTGCGCCCGCTGGAGAAGCTGGCCCAGCACTTCTTCATCGCGCCCTCCACACCGGCCCAGCACGCGGCTCTGGCGGCCTTCCGGCCCGACACCCTGGCAATTCTGGAAGCCCGCCGCGAGGCCTTCGCGCAGCGTCGCAACACCCTTCTGCCAGCCCTGCAGACACTCGGATTCCGCTTCGCCACCGAGCCCCAGGGCGCCTTCTATCTGTACGCCGACATCACCCACCTGGCGGACGACAGTCAGCAGCTTGCCCGGCGCCTGATCGAGGAGGCCGGCGTCGCCACCACGCCGGGTATCGACTTCGGCGACCACGGGCCGGAGCGCCACCTGCGCATCGCCTATACGACGGACGAGAACCGTCTGCTGGAAGCCGCCGCGCGCATCCGCCGCGTACTCGGCCTTTAAAGACGGACCATCGCCGTCAACGACGAAGGGCCCGCACAGGCGGGCCCTTCCAGAGGTCGACCTAAAAAGTCGGCCCTGAAATATTCAACTTTCCACGCCAAGCCGCCCGCCAAGCGGCCAGG
>DAOQMM010000024.1:0-13657 GCA_035335645.1 Rhodocyclaceae bacterium
CGGCTGACGATCCAGGCCAGCTCTTCGGCGGTGTAGAACTCCAGGCGGGAGACGATGCCGAAGCGGTCGCGCAGGGGGTTGGTGAGCATGCCGGCGCGGGTGGTGGCGCCCACCAGGGTGAAGGGCGGCAGATCCAGCTTGACCGAGCGGGCCGCCGGACCTTCGCCGATCATGATGTCGATCTGGAAATCCTCCAGGGCCGGGTAGAGGATCTCCTCCACCACCGGGCTGAGGCGGTGGATCTCGTCGATGAACAGGACGTCGTGGGGTTCCAGGTTGGTGAGGATCGCCGCCAGATCGCCCGCCCGCTCCAGCACCGGGCCGGAGGTCTGGCGCAGGTTGACGCCCATCTCCGCCGCCACGATGTGGGCCAGGGTGGTCTTGCCCAGGCCCGGCGGGCCGAACAGGAGCACGTGGTCGAGGGCCTCGCTGCGGCGCCGCGCGGCCTGGATGAAGATCTCCAGCTGGTCGCGGATCTTCTGCTGGCCCACGTAATCCGCCAGCCGCTTGGGCCGCAGGGCGCGCTCCAGGGCGTCTTCCTGGGCGCCGTTGCTGCGGGCGCCGATCAGCCGCGCGGCCGGATCGGGCGCGCCGCCCTTGAGCTTGTCGGTCTCGATCATGCCTCGTCCTCCGCGGCCGGCGCCGCGATCTGCGGCTCGATGGCGGTCCATTCCCGCACCAGCGCCTGCCCCAGGGCCAGGAAGGTGGGGCCGAGGAACAGGCCGATGAAGCCGAAGGCCAGCACGCCACCGAAGGCGCCCAGGGCGATCAGCAGGATGGGCAGGCTGGCGGTGCGGCTGATCAGCATCGGCTTGAGGAAGTTGTCCACCGAACTGACCGCCAGGGTGCCCCACAGCACCATGAAGATCGCCCAGCCGCTCTGGTCCTGCTGATACAGCCAGAAGGCCGCGCCGCCCCAGATCAGCGGCGGCCCGACGGGCACCATGGACAGGAAGAAGATCCCCGCCGCGAGCAGCAGCGCCCCCGGCACGCCGGCCACCAGAAAGCCCGCCAGCGCCACCAGGGCCTGGGCCGCCGCGGTGCCGACGATGCCGATCATCACCGCCTTCACGGTGTTGCCGGCCAGTTCCAGCAGGCGCTCGCCGAGCTCGCCCCCCAGGCGCAGGGCGCCGGTGTCGAGCATGCGGGCCAGGCGTTCGCCGTCCCGGTACAGGAAGAACACGATGAACAGCACCAGGGAGATCTGCAACAGCCCCTGGCCCACCACCCGCGCGGCGCCCAGGGCAAACTTGCGCGCCGGCTCCAGCGCCTGCAGGGCCAGCTTGCGTGCCTCCTCGTGGTTGCGGGTGAGGCGGCGCACGTACACATCCACGTCCGGCCCCACCACGGGAATGTCCTTGAGCCACGCCGGCGGCTTGCCGTCGGACTGCTCGATGGCCTCCCGCGCCTGATCCACGCCCTCCGCCACCGCATCCGTGAGGGACGCCGTCAGCCCGATCATGGGCAGCAGCAGCACCGCCGTGAGCAGCACCGTCATGGAGATCGCCGCCAGCCCGTCACGCCGCCCCAGCCGCCGATGCAGGGCGGCGTACATGGGCCAGGTGGTGATGCACACCGTCCCGGCAAACAGGATCGCCGCAAAGAACGGCGCCAGCACAAAGGCACAGCCCAGCAGCAGCAGGGCGATGATGGCGATCTGGGCGGTACGTCGGGGAGCCATGGGGATACGGGGGAATGGGGAGGAGGGATTATCGCTGAATCGGGTGACGGATCGGGGACGGCGATCGGCCACCGCGCAGCCGCACGCGCCCCCGCCTAATCCGCCGGCCTGCGCCTCACGTACACCGTCTTTTCCACCGTCGCGACCACCTCGCCGCGGCGGTTGAGGACGTCCACCTCGAACACCGGCTCCACCTTGTCGCCGCCGGCGGTGGCGTGGCGGATCGCGTCCACCTGCGCAGGCGGGACGCGGAAGGTGGCGTACACGGTGCCGCGGCCGGGGAGCTTGTAGTCGATGCGCGAGGCCTTGTCCCACACCACGTAGCCACGGCCGAGCTGGTACATGACCAGCAGGGCGAAGAAGGGGTCGGTCATGGCGTACAGGGAGCCACCGAAGTGGGTGCCCATGGCGTTGCGGTTGAGCAGGCCCAGGCGCAGGCGCACGACGGCTTCGGTGAAGTCCGGGGCGATGCGTTCCACGTGGATGCCGGCGCCGATGAAGGGCGGCCACAGGTTCATGAGCAGGCGCAGGCTGCCGGCGCCGATCTGCACGTTGCGCAGGAAGCCCTGGCGGAGCTTGCGGCTCATGCCTTGGAGAGGCCCTTGAGGGCCTGGCGGATGCCGTCGGAGACGCCGACGCCTTCGGGCAGGGTCTTGACCGCGGCGAGGGCTTCCTTCTCGTTGTAGCCAAGGGCGAGGAGGGCGTGGACGATGTCGCTGCGTCCGTCGCCCGGCGCGGCGGTGGCGAGCCCGCCGGCGGCGGCGAGGCCGGGCAGGGCCTTGGGCAGCTTGTCGCGCAGCTCCAGCAGCAGGCGTTCGGCGGTCTTCTTGCCGATGCCGGGGATCTTGATGAGGCGGCCGGATTCCTGCAGGGCGATGGCCTGGGCGAGGTCGCTGACGGACAGGCCGGAGAGCACGGCCAGCGCGGTGCGGGCCCCCACGCCGGCCACCTTGAGGAGCTGGCGGAAGGCGGCGCGCTCGTCCTCGCTGGCAAAGCCGTAGAGGAAGTGGCCGTCCTCGCGCACCGCCAGGTGGGTGGCGAGGGTGACGGTCTGGCCGGTGGCGGGCAGGCCGTAGAAGGTGCTCATGGGCACTTCCAGCTCGTAGCCGACGCCGTTCACGTCGAGGAGGATCTGGGGCGGGGCTTTTTCGGCGAGGCGTCCGGTGAGGCGTCCGATCATGGGGCGTTCAGGTCAGGTGAAGTCGGCGGCCACGAAGGCCGGCAGGGTTTCGGCATCGGCGGCGAGGGCCGCCACGTGGGGGTAGTCGCCGTCGGCGAGGAAGCCGGGGGCGCTGTAATGGGTGAAGCGCCAGGCCACGGCGACGGTGATGTCGGCCTGGGTGGGGGCGTCGCCGCACAGCCAGTCGGCGTCGCCGACGCGGGCGTCGATCATGGCCCAGGTGTCGCGGAGCTGGCGCTCGGTGCGCGCCAGCCATTCCGGAAAACGGGCCTCCTTGGGCCGGATGCGGGTCTCGAGCACGCGATGGAGGGCCTTTTCGGCGGCGGCAAGGCCAAAGCCGGTGAGCTGCAGGCAGCGCCGACGGTCGGCGGGCGCGGCAGGCAGCAGGCTGCTGCCGGGCGCGGCGAGGGATTCGAAGAGGGTGATGATCTGGCTGCTGTCCACCATCACCTCGCCGTCGTCGAAGACCAGGGTGGGCGCCTTGACCAGCGGGTTGAGGGCGCGGAATTCCTCGACCTGGCGCAGCACCGACAGGGACTGGTGCTCGAAGGGGATGCCCAGCATGCGGCCACTGATGAAGGCGCGACGGACAAAGGGGGAATCGAGCATGCCGACGAGTTTCATGGAGACCTCCGGTCAGGGCGGGGTGGGGGAAGGGAAACGACAGGCGGACGCGGTGCGACGCAGGCGGTCGAGGACGGCCTCGCCTTCTTCGCGGGAACGGATCGGGATGCGCGCGTCGTGGCCGCTGCCCAGGTTGCCGCCGCCGTAGGCGAGGCGCACTTCGTCGGCGCGGACCTCCACGTACTGCACGATGCCCAGGTTGATGAAGCGCTGGGCGCCGGCCTCGGCCGGTAGCGGGAACAGGCAGAAGGCGGTGGAGCCGGGTGCCTGGGCGGCCGCGCAGGCGGGCAGCCCGAATGCCAGCAGGGCGGCGCGGACGCGTCTCATGGGGCGCGCCCGAAGAAGTCGGCCAGATCGGCGAGGCTCGCGGCCACCGGCACGGCGGCGGCGCGCACGTCGTCGGCGGGCTGGAGCAGGTCCGGCACCATCACCACCCGCGCCCCGGCGGCGAGGGCGCCGCGCACGCCGGCGTTGGAATCCTCCAGCACCAGGCAGCGGGCCGGCGGCAGGCGGAGCCGCGCGGCGGCGGCCAGGAAGATGTCCGGCGCGGGCTTGCCGCGGCTCACCTCGTCGCCGCACACCATGCCGTGCAGGCGCGGCAGCAGGCCCACCGCAGCGAGCTTGGGCTCGGCCCGCACGCGGCGCGTGGAGGTGGCCACCACGCGGCCCAGGCCGAGGGTGTCGAGCACGTCGAAGAGGGCCTCCACGCCGGGCTTGAGGGGGATGCGCCCTGCGGCGATGGCCCGTTCGTAGTGCACGCCGCAGGCATCCATCAGGGCCTCCACGGGGAAGTCTGCGCCCAGGTGGCTGCGGACAACGGCGGGGGAATCCCGCGAGTTGAGCCCCACCATGGCGAGCCCGACCTCGTGACGCCAGGGCAGGCCCAGTTCGGCCGCAGTGGCTTCGATGATGGTCAGGGCGACCCGCTCACTGTCCAGCAGCAGGCCGTCCATGTCGAAGATGACGCCGTCGATGTCGCCCGGCAGGAAGGGCAGGGACGGGCTCATGCGCCGCCTCCCGGCCAGCGCGCGAAGGCCAGCGTGGCGGCGAGGATCAGCCCGTGCAGGTGAGCCGCGGCGATGGTGAGCTTGAGGGCAGGCGCCAGGGCGGCCGGCTCGGCAGCGTGGGCGAGCAGGTGGCGCAGGGCACGGAAGGACAGGATCAGGCTGAAAGCCGCGGCCGCCGCCGCGTGGGGCAGCAGCTCGCGCCCCACCATCAGCATCAGCCAGGCGTAGGCGCCCACCACGAGGCCGACGCAGGCCCACTTGGCGCCATCCGGCCCGAAGCGGACCACCAGGGTGCGCTTGCCGGCGGCGGCATCGCCGCGGTGGTCCGGGAATTCGTTGAAGAACAGGATCGCCGCCACCAGCAGCGCGTAGGACAGCCCTGCCGCCACCGGCAGGAACGACCAGGCGCCGCGCTGCACGAAGTCGCTGCCCGCCACCACGATGAGCCAGCCCGCCGCCACGGCGATTTCTCCCAGGCCGCGGCTCACCAGGGCAAGGGGCGGCGCGGTGTAGGCCCAGCCCAGGAACAGGCCGGCGACACCCAGGGCGACCAGGCCGATGCCGGACTGGGCCGCCAGCCACAGCCCGGCAGGCACCACCGGCAGCAGCAGGCCCCAGCCCAGGCGCGCGGTCTCGGCCTCGGAGAGCACGCCGTTCTGGATGAAGCGGCTGCCGCCGGTAAAGGGAAAGACCCGCTCCGTGTTGGCCGCGTCGGCACCGCTGCGGGCATCGTAATAGTCGTTGAGGACGTTGATGCCGGCGTGGGCGAAGAGGGCGAAGGCGATGGTCAGCGCCGCGCGGGTGGAATCCACGATCACGCCGCTGCCGTGGGCAGTGGCCAGCCCCACCAGGCAGGCGCACAGGGTGACGCCGAGAAAGGCCGGCCGGGTGGCGAGAAAGGCCGCCAGGACGGGGCGGGTGCGCAGGACGACGCGGGGTTCGGCAGGAGACGCGGGAGGAGCGGACGCCATCGGGACAGCATGAAGGTGGGAAGCCCCCATCCTGCGACGGGCCGGGGCGCCGGTCAAGGGCGCGGCGCCGGACGGACAGATGGCGGGCCGGGCCGTGCACACGCCACGGGGACGCGGCCGGGCAGGAACCGACAAGGCACGCGCATCCCGCCGGCGGGGCCCTCCGGCCGGCGACGGCGGACAGTCAATGGCGGGGTCCCGCGCCGCCGCGCCCGATGCCCGAGCGCCGCGGGCTTGCGCAGCCGGCCGCCACGCAGGCTCACGTTTGTGCGCACCAGGGCGCAGGGGCGCAGGCGTACCATCGCGATCGACACCCACCGTGACCGGGACGCCTGTTCCGCCCGGTGGCCCCTTCCACCGGCCGACCCCGTGGGACGCGACGGCGTCCCCCAATCGCCCATTTCCCTTTTCCGACCCGATGCCTTGTCGATCCGCCCCGCCCCTGCTGTATCCAAGCCTCGGTGCCCTGCTGTGGGTCGCCGCCCACAGTGCCGCCGCGGCCACCCTCACGGTGAGCCCGGACGGGCCGATCCGCCGCATCGCCGACGCGGCACGCCTGGCCAAAGACGGTGACACGGTGCTGATCCGCGCCGGCACCTACCGCCACGACGTGGCCAGCTGGCCCCAGCGGAACCTGACGATCCGCGGCGTGGCCGGCCGGCCCATCCTGGACGCGGCGGGCGAGGGCGCCGAAGGCAAGGCGATCTGGGTGCTCAAGGACGGGCATTTCCGCATCGACAACATCGCATTCCGCGGCGCCCGCGTGCCGGACGGCAACGGCGCCGGCATCCGCCTGGAACACGGCCGCCTGGACCTGAGCCGCTGCGTCTTCGAGGACAACCAGATGGGGCTGCTCACCTCGGACGACGCCACGGTGGAACTGAACATCCGCGACAGCCTGTTCCGCCGCGCGCCCCCCCAGCGCAAGCCGCTGCCGCACCTGCTCTACGCCGGCCAGATCCGCCTGCTGACGGTGCAGGGCAGCCGCTTCGAGCAGGGCTACGAGGGCCACCTGGTGAAGAGCCGCGCCCGCCGCAGCGAGCTGAAGTACAACCTGCTCGCCGACGGCCCCGGCGGTCAGGCCTCGTACGAACTGGATCTGCCCAATGGCGGCGTGGCGGTGGTGGTGGGCAACGTGATCGCCCAGAGCGCCGCGACGCGCAACCGGGCCCTCGTCTCCTACGGCGCCGAAGGCGCGCTGTGGCCGGAGAACCGCCTGCTGCTGGCCCACAACACACTGATCACCACCGGCCCGCAGGCGGCGTGGTTCGCCCGCGCCTGGCGCGAACGCCTGCCGGCGGACACCCAGGTCGTGACCCGCAACAACCTGACGGTCGGTCCGGGCGTCTTCAATCTGGGCCTGGGGGGCGATCATCGCGGTGACACGGCGCTGACCGGGCCGGCGCCGACACCGCCGGACTACGCCCTGCCCGCCGCTTCGCCCCTGCGCGGACGGGTTACGGCGGCGGAGCAGGACGGCGAGGGTCTGCCGGCAGCGGAATTCGCATGGCCCGTGGGCACCCGGCCGCTGGCCGCACCGGCCCGCTGGGCACCGGGGGCCATGCAGCGCCACGCCTCCGGCAACTGAGCCGGCACCGCGCTCAGGCCCGGCGCAGGGCCACGTGGGCGCGGATCATGTCGCCGGCCCGCTGGCGGAAACGCTCGTCGGGCATGCGCGCGAGCCAGTGCTTGATGAGCCCGCCGACGAACAGGAAGGTATCGTGAGCCAGGGCTTCCGGCGCAAAACCGGCGCGCAACTGGCCCTTCTCGGCAGCGCGGGCGTAGGCGGCGGCGAGTTTGTCGAGGAAATCCATCTGGCAGTTGTTGCCCTGCAGGGCGAGGGCGAACTCGTCCACGTACTCGCACTTGAAGCTGACGATCTCGAAGGTCTCACGGGTTTCCGGCTGGTCGATGAGCACCTGCACCATCTCCCGCAGGGCGGTCTCGATGCCGCCGAGGGGATTCTCGTCGCAGGGATCGAAGACCACCCGGTCCACCATGGGCAGCTTGGCCTCGTCGCGCATGGCGAAGAACAGCTCGGTCTTGTTCTTGAAATGCCAGTACACGGCGCCCCGCGTCACCCCAGCGGCGGTGGCGATCTTCTCCAGCGAGGTGCGGCTCACCCCGCACTCGTGAAACACCCGGCGCGCAGCATCGATGATCTGGCGGCGGGTGGTTTCGGCTTCTTCCTTGGTTTTGCGGACCATATGGGATACTCCGACAGCATGGGTCGGGCAGCAGGCTGCATCCACTGCAGACGCAGCGACAAATGTAGCGAAAGGTATTTACATACATTCGTGTTTGTATAAACTATGACGCAAACTGTCCCAAAAATCCAGTCCCGGAGGTCCCCATGACCGCGCGCCCCAACGCCCTGCTCACGTCCGTGCCCGTCCTGCTTGCCGCCACGCTCCTCGCCGCCTGCGGCAGCAAGGACGACAAGGCCGGCGGGATGCCCCCCGGCGGCATGCCCGCCCTGCCCGTCACCGTCCTCGAGATGCAGCCCACCAAGGTGGAGACCAGCGTCGAGGCGGTTGCCCAGACCGAAGGCCCGCGCGAAGTGGAAGTGCGCGCCCGCGTCGGCGGCATCCTCGTGAAGCGCCTGTACGACGAAGGCGCGGCGGTGAAGGCTGGCCAGCCCCTCTTCCAGATCGACCGGGAGCCCTACGAGGTGGCCGTGGCCCAGGCCAAGGCCCAGGTCGCCGAGGCCAAGGCCCGCGTCGACCAGACCCGCCGCGAAGCCGCCCGCCTGAAGGGCCTCCTCGCCCAGCAGGCCATCAGCCAGCGCGAATACGACACCGCCACCTCTGACGATGCCGCCGCTGCGGCCGCCGTGCTGGCCGCCGAGGCAGCCCTGCGCCAGGCCCAGCTCAATCTGGAATACGCCACCGTCACCGCGCCGGTGGCCGGCCTCACCGGCCGCGTCGCGGTGTCGGAAGGCAATCTGCTGGCCACCGGCGGCGGGACGCTGCTGACCACGGTGGTCCAGGTGAATCCCATGTGGGTGCGCTTCTCCCTGGCGGAGGCCGACCTGGCCGCCGCCACGCCGGGCGGACGCTTCAACCCCAAGGCCGTGCGCGGCGTGGAACTGGTCCTGCCGGACGGCAGCACCTACCCGGTGCGCGGCCATCTGAACTTCTCCGCCAGCCAGGTGGATCCCAAGCTCGGCACCCTGCAGCTGCGCGGCGAGTTCGCCAACCCGGACAACGTGCTGCTGCCCGGCCAGTTCGTGCGCGCGCGCCTGCTCACCGGCGAGCGCGACGGCGTCTTCAAGGTGCCCCAGAACGCCGTGATGCAGACGGACATGGGCGCCGTGGTGATGCTCGCCAACGCCGACAACAAGGTGGAGCCGCGGCCGGTCAAGACCGGCAACTGGAGTGGCAAGGACTGGGTGATCCTGGGCGGCCTGAAGGCCGGCGACAAGGTCATTGTGGACAACCTGATCAAGATCCGCCCCGGTGCGCCGGTGGCGCCCCACGGGCCGGGCGAAGGTCCGGGCGCGCCGGGCGGCCAGCCGGGTGCGCCTGCCGCCGCGCCGGCCAAGGGCTGAGGAGGCGCATCCCATGTCACGCTTCTTCATCAGTCGCCCGATCTTCGCGTCGGTCATCTCCATCATCATCGTGATCGCCGGCCTGATGGCCTCCCTCACGCTGCCGGTGGCCCAGTACCCCGAGATCACGCCGCCCACCATCATCATCAGCGCCAGCTACCCCGGCGCCAACGCCGAAACCCTGTCCAAGACGGTGGCCGCGCCCATCGAGGAGCAGCTCTCCGGCGCCGAGGGGCTGATCTACTACAACTCCCAGAGCACCTCCAACGGCACGGTGACCATCACCGCCACCTTCGAGGTGGGCACCAACCCGGACAACGCCCTCATCGCGGTGAACAACCGGGTCAAGGTGGCCGAGCCGCGCCTGCCCGACGACGTGCGCCGCACCGGCGTGCTGGTGCAGAAGCGCTCCAACAACATCCTGATGTTCGCCGCGGTGCGCTCCCCCAAGGGCGCGTTCGACACGCTCTACCTGTCCAACTACGTAGCCCTCAACATCATCGAGGAGATCCGCCGCATTCCCGGTGTGGGCGACGCCCAGCAGTTCGACGCGATCTACGCCATGCGGGTGTGGCTGAAGCCGGACGTGATGGCCAAGCTGGGCATCACCACCACCGACATCGCCAACGCGATCCGGGTGCAGAACACCCAGAACGCCGCCGGCAAGATCGGCCAGGAGCCGGTGGTGGATGGCCAGCAGCTCACCTACACGGTGACGGCCAAGGGTCGCCTGCTCACGCCCGAGGAGTTCGGCGGGATCATCCTCAAGGCCGAAGGCCCCAACGGCATCGTGCGCATCCGCGACGTGGCGCGCATCGAGCTGGGCGCCGAGAACTACGACCGCTCCACCGCGGTGAACGGCGCGCCGGTGTCGGGCATGGGCATCTACCTGCAGTCCGGCGCCAACGCCCTCGACACGGCCAAGCGCGTGCGCGCGCGCCTGGACGAGATGCAGAAGCGCTTCCCGCAGGGCATGGAATACTTCATCCCCTACGACACCACCCGCTTCATCCAGGAGTCCGCCCACGAGGTGGTCAAGACCCTGGTGGAGGCGGCCCTGCTGGTGATCGCGGTGGTCTACCTGTTCCTGCAGAGCTGGCGCGCCACCCTGATCCCGATGGTGGCGGTGCCGGTGTCGCTGATCGGCACCTTCGCCGGGATGTGGCTGTTCGGCTTCTCCATCAACACCCTGACCCTCTTCGCCATGGTGCTGGCCATCGGCATCGTGGTGGACGACGCCATCGTGGTGCTGGAGAACGTGGAACGCCTGATGAGCGAGCAGAAGCTGGCGCCCTTCGACGCGGCCGTGGAGGCCATGCGCGAGGTGTCCGGCGCGGTGGTCGCCATCGTGCTGGTGCTGTGCGCGGTGTTCGTGCCGGTGGCCTTCCTGGGCGGCATTGCGGGCAAGCTCTACCAGCAGTTCGCGGTGACGGTGGCGGTGGCGGTGGTGATCTCGGGCATCGTCGCCCTGACCCTCACGCCGGCCCTGTGCGCCCTGCTGCTCAAGGCCAGCCACGAGGAGAAGCCGCTCTTCAAGCCCTTCAACCGGCTCTTCGAGCGCTTCACCCGCAGCTACACCAACACCGTCGGCCTGACCCTGCGCCACGGCATCATCGGCACCCTGGTGTTCCTGGGCACGATCGGCGCGACGGCCTTCCTGCTGCGCATCGTGCCGGGCAGCTTCGTGCCCGCCGAAGACCAGGGCTACCTGTTCGGCTTCGTCACCCTCACCGACGGCGCCTCGGCCCAGCGCACCTTCGCCGCCTCGGAGCAGATGCGCACGCGGATCATGTCCGATGACATCGAGAACATCTTCTTCGTGAATGGCATCGACTTCATCACCGGCAACAACCGCGCCAGCGTGGCCACCACCTTCATCATCTTCAAGCCCTGGGAGCAGCGCAGCGCCACCGCCGACGACATGGCCAAGAAGTTCATGGGTGTAGGCATGAGCCTGTCCGACGGCCTCGGGCTGGTGTTCAACCCGCCGCCGATCCAGGGCCTGGGCACCGCCGGCGGCTTCGAGGTGTACCTGCAGAACCGCGCCGACGGCGACGCCCGCCGCCTCGCCCAGGTCTCCGGCCAGTTCCTCGAAGCCCTCAGGAAGCGTCCCGAGCTGACCGGCCTGAACAGCTTCTTCCGGGTGACGGCGCCGCAGCTCTACGTGGAGGTGGATGAGCCCAAGGCCCTGTCCATGGGCATCTCCCTCGACAGCATCTACGCCACCCTGCAGGCCACCACCGGCACGCTGTACGTGAATGACTTCAACCGCGCCGGCAAGACTTACAAGGTCGAGCTGCAGGCCGAGGCAGCCTACCGGATGAACCCGGAAGACCTGCTCAAGCCTTACGTGCGCACGGCGTCCGGTGCGATGGTGCCCCTCTCTGCCGTCGCCAAGGTGAAGACCCTCACCGGCGCCGAGATGGTGGAGCGCTTCAACGGCTTCGTCTCCGCCAAGGTGCTGGGCAACGCCGCGCCGGGCTTCAGCTCCGGCCAGGCCATCCAGGCCGTGGAAGAAGTGGCCAGGGAAGCCCTGCCCGAAGGCTTCCAGGTGGAATGGGTGGGCCAGGCCTTCCAGGAGAAGCGCACCGGCTCGGCCTCCATCGTGGCCTTCACCTTCGGCATCATCATGGTGTTCCTGATCCTGGCGGCCCAGTTCGAGAAGTGGTCCCTGCCCCTGGCGGTGATCATGGCGGTGCCCTTCGCCATGTTCGGCGCCCTCAGCGCGGTGCTGATGCGCAGCATGCCCAACGACATCTACTTCCAGATCGGTCTGGTGGTGCTGGTGGGTCTGGCGGCCAAGAACGCGATCCTGATCGTGGAGTTCGCCGCCCAGAAACTGGACGAGGGCATGGGCGTGGTGGATGCGGCGGTGGAGGCGGCGCGCCTGCGCTTCCGCCCCATCGTGATGACGTCCCTCGCCTTCGTGCTCGGCGTACTGCCCCTGGCCCTGTCCACCGGCGCCGGTGCCGCGGCGCGGCGTTCCATGGGCACCGGCGTGGTGGGCGGCATGCTCGCCGCCACCTTCATCGCCACCATCTTCGTCCCCCTGTTCTTCAAGTGGCTGTCCCGCAAGGGCAAGGGCAGCGGTCGCTCGACCCCGCCCGCCACTGCCGCCACCGAGGAGGTGAAGTCATGAGTCCCGCCCGTCCGACCCCGGCCCTCCTGGCCGTGCTCCTCGCCGCCGCCCTGGGCGGCTGCGCGGTGGGCCCCGACTACGTGCGCCCCGAGTCCGCGACGAACCTGCCGGCCCAGTTCGCGCCGGGCAGCGCCAAGCTCGCCTACAGCCCGAGCGTCGCCAGCACCTGGTGGACCCTCTTCGGCGACCGCCAGCTCGACGCCCTGGTGGGCAAGGCCCTGGCCAACAGTCCGGACGCCCTCACCGCCGCCGCGCGGGTGGAAGAAGCCGACGCGGTGATCCGCCAGGTGGACGCGGCCCTGCTGCCCCAGGTGGACGCCACCGCCGCCGGCACCCACAGCCGCATCAGCCAGACCACCGCCACGCCGCTGCCGTCCAGCGTCGCCGCGGTGCGCAACAACGCCCGCCTGGCCCTGACCACGTCCTTCGAACTGGACGTCTGGGGCAAGCTGCGGCGCGCCTCCGAGGCGGCCCGCGCCCAGGCGCTGGGCAGCCGCTACGGCCGCGACACGGTGGCCCTGTCCATCGCCGGGCTGGTCACCCAGGGCTATCTGAACCTGCGCGCCCTCGACGCCCAGCGCCTCGTCACCGCCGAATCGGTGGCCAGCGCCGAGCGCAGCCTCAAGCTCACCCAGGTGCGCTTCGACGGGGGCATCGCGTCGCAGCTGGACGTGCAGCAGGCCGACTCCGCCCTCGCCACCCTGCAGGCGGCGCTGCTCCAGCTCGATCAGGCCCGCGAACAGGCCGAAAACCTGCTCGGCTACCTGGTGGGCGAACCAGGTCTGAAGATCGCTGCCGGCGATCTGCGCGACCTGCCGATCCCGCCCGTGCCGCCCGCCGGCCTGCCGTCCAGCCTGCTGGAAGCCCGCCCCGACGTGCGCCAGGCGGAGACCGACCTGATCGCCGCCAATGCCAAGATCGGCGTCGCCAAGGCCGCCCTCTTCCCCGGCATCACCCTGACCGGCAACTTCGGCCGCGAGAGCAAGGACCTGTCCCAGCTGTTCACGTCGCCGTCGTCGGTCTGGGCGCTGGGCGCCGGCATCACCCAGCCGATCTTCGAAGGCGGCCGCCTGCGCGCCCAGGTGGATCAGGTCACGGCCCAGCAGAAGCAGGTCGCCGAGGCCTATCGCAAGGCGGTATACACCGCCTTCAAGGAGACCAACGACGCCCTGGCGAGCCTGCGCGTGGGTGCCGATGCGGAAGACACCCTGACCCGTGCCCTGAACGCGGCCAAGCGGAACCTGATGCTGGCCCAGGCCCGCTACGACGGTGGCTACTCGCCGTATCTGGAAGTGCTGACCGCCCAGCGCAGCGCCAACGACGCCGCGCTGGCGTGGATCCAGAACCGCCAGGCCCGCCTGGCAGCGTCCGTGGATCTGTTCCGCGCCCTCGGCGGCGGCTGGCAGGACAGCCAGAAACTCGCAGCGAACCCCTGACCCGCCGTCCGGGGCGGTTCCGGTCGATGCAGCGGGCGCCTTCGGGCGCCCGTTGTGCTTGCGCCCTCA
>DAOQMM010000024.1:13757-36365 GCA_035335645.1 Rhodocyclaceae bacterium
CGCGCCTCCCACTCGTCCACCGGCATCACGGTGACGCGCACCTCGGGCGCCTGGGCCTGGCCGCCGAGAATCACCCCGCGCAGGGGCGACACGTCCTGGAAGTCCCGCCCCCAGCCGAGGGTGACATGGCGCAGGTCGGGCTGGATGCCGTTGGTGGGGTCGTATTCCACCCAGCCGTTCTCGGGACACCACACCGCCAGCCAGGCGTGGGAGGCGTCGGCACCGACCAGGCGGGGCTTGCCCGGGGGCGGATCGGTGAGCAGGTAGCCGGACATGTAGCGCGCCGGCAGCCCGACCGAGCGCAGGGCGGCGATCATCAGGTGGGCGAAGTCCTGGCACACGCCGCGGCGGCGCTCCAGCACCTCGAACACCGGGGTGCTCACTTCGGTGGCCTTGGCGTCGAAGGTGAAGGTCTTGTAGATGATCTCCATCAGCGCCTGCACACCGGCCAGCAGCGGCGTTTCCGGCTTGAAGGCAAGGGCCGCAAAGGCGGCCAGGCGGGCATCCCGTGGGGCGCGCGGCGAGCTGTAGAGATAGCGCTGGGCATCGAGGGAGTCCGCATCCCGCGCACCGGAGTGGTAATGGAAGATCTCCCGCACGGATTCCCAGGACGGCGACTCCTCGGCCTTGGGCAGCGTGCGGCCCAGCACCGTGACGCGGCTCTCGGCCCGCACCAGCAGACCGTCGTGGGGCGTGTCGAGGGCCATCCAGGCCACCGGATTGCCGAAGACGTCCTCACCCTGCTGGATGCGGGCGAGATCCGGATCGACGGTGAGCTCGGCCTTCTCCACGGTCTGCCACGGCAGGGCGCGGGGCATCAGGTGGAGCAGGTGCTGGGCGAGGGACACGGGCACGCCACAGGGCGTGTATTCGGTCTCGTGGAGGACGATGTAGCGGGCGCTGCGAGTCATGATCAGGCGGCGAAGGTGGCCTGGCTGCCGCGGCCGACGTGGCTGAAGAAGCGCATGGCAAGGCGGTCGGACAGTTCGCGGCCGGCATGCACCAGCGCGTCGAGGGCGTGGGCCAGGGCCAGGCTGGCCGCTGCCCGCTCGGCGTCTGGGCGGACGCGCTCGAGGCTCTCCCAGGAGAAATGCTCGATGACGTACAGGGCCTCCTCCAGCCCGGCGATGCCGATGCCGTCGCCGTCCTGCTCGTACTTGCCCAGGTAGTTGATGATCATGCGCACCTGGAAGGCCAGCGCGTGGGGGTTGGCGTCGTCCATCACCAGCAGGTGGATGGCCGGCAGCAGCTCCGGCTGGGCGCGATAGCGGGTGCGGTAGGTGATGATGGAGTCGCACAGCTCCAGCAGCGCCTCCACGGCCATCTCGCGCTGCAGCGGCTGGGCGGTGTCGGCGTGACAGCGCAGGAAGTGGGCAAGGGTGCTGCCCAGGCTGTCGAGACGTTCGATGCGGCGCCCGAGGATGTGCAGACACCAGCCCATGTCGCGGGTCATGTTGTCCATCGCGAAGCCGGACAGGGACACGAAGGTGGTGAGGGCTTCGTCGAGAAATTCCAGCAGCGCCGAGGTGTCGCTGACCCGGCCGCGACAATCCTCGATCTCGGCGGACAGGCGCTTGAGGGCGTGCCAGTGGTCGAGGGAGAGGTGTTCCCGCGCCTGGGTGGCGCACCAGGTGAGGCGTTGCAGGTTGGCGGCGAGGCCGTTGCCGGCGCGTCGGTCGAGCACCGCGCGGAACAGGGCGAGCTCGGCCTTGCCGAGGGAGGTGCGGACCACGTCCCGCTCCACCAGTTCGGCACCGGCGGCAAGCTCCAGCAGCATGGCGAGGGCGGCGGAACGCTCGGTACGCCGCCCTTCGGACAGGCGCGCCAGGGTCAGGCGGGCGAGGCGGGCCACGGCGTCGCAGCGCTCGCTGTAGCGCCCGAACCAGAACAGGTTCTCCGCCAGCCGCGACGACAGCGTGCCGGTGACCTTGACGAGATCGGCCACCCGCAGGTTCTTGGGCAGCATGCTGAAGGTGGACACGGGGCCATCGGACAGCACCCAGGTGTCCTTGCTGCTGCCGCCCTTCTGCATGGTGAGCAGGCGGGCGTTCTCCATGCCGGCCACCCGCGTCAGGCCGCCGGGCAGCACCGTGTAGCCTTCCGGCGACGCGGCCGCGTAGACCCGCAGGCCCATGGAGCGGTTGATGAGGCGACGCCGATGGCCGCCTGCCCAGGCCGGTGCGCCGGACAGCTGGACCAGCTCCTGGGCGACCCAGGCCGACGGATTGGCGGCGATGCGCACGCGCAGGGCCTCGCGCTGGTCCTCGTCAAGCTGGTCGCCGAAGACCACCTCGCTCAGGCCCCCGGGGAAGGTGGGCTTGATGACCAGGGAGTCGAGGTGGCCGAGCACATGGTCCAGGGCCGGATCCTCACCGCACCACCAGGTGGCGACCGCCGGCATGGCCAGCTCTTCCTTGAGCAGGTGGCGGCAGATGCCGGGCAGGAAACCGGGCAGCGCGGCGGATTCGAGCAGGCCGGAGCCGAGGGCATTGGCCACCAGGACACGCCCGGCACGCACGGCGCCGAGCAGGCCGGGCACCCCGAGGGCCGAGTCGGCGCGCAGTTCGACCGGATCGCAGAAATCGTCGTCGAGGCGGCGCAGGATGGCGTGGACGCGCTTCAGGCCGGAGACGGTCTTGAGGTAAACGGTGTCCTCACGCACGGTGAGGTCCTGCCCTTCCACCAGCGGGAAGCCCAGGTAGCGGGCCAGGTAGACGTGTTCGAAATAGGTTTCGTTAAAGGGCCCCGGCGTGAGGAGGACGGTGAGGGGCACCTGGTTGCCGTCGCACGGCGCGTGGGCCGCGAGACTGCGCTGCAGGCTGCGGAAGAAGGCGGCAAGGGTCTGTACCTGGAGGTCGCGGAACAGATCCGGAAAGGCGCGGGATACCAGCAGGCGGTTCTCGAGAGCATAGCCGGCGCCGGAAGGGGATTGGGTGCGATCGGCGATGACCCACCAGCGCCCATCCGGCGAGCGGGCCAGATCCACGGCGTACAGATGCAGATAGGTGCCGCCAGGCGGCTGGATGCCCTGGCAGGGCCACAGGAAACCCTTGTGACCATAGACCAGCTCGGGGGGCAGCAGGCCCTCGGCGAGGGTGGTCTGGGGGCCATAGAGGTCGGCCAGCAGGGCATTGAGGAGGGTGGCCCGCTGGGCGACGGCCGTGGAGATCTCGCGCCATTCATCGGCCGGCAGGATCAGCGGCAGGAGGTCGAGGGACCAGGGCCGGTCCGTGCCGCGCGCGTCCGCATAGACGTTGTAGGTGACGCCGTTCTGCTGGATACCACGCGCCAGCTGGGCGGCGCGGGCCTTCAGCGTGTCGGCGCTGGACTCGTCCACGTGGTCGAGGAAGTCCTGCCAGTGGGGACGTACGCCGTCCGGGCCGAACAGCTCATCGTAAGCGTCGGTGCGATACGGGTAATGACTGAGAATCGAACTGGGCATGTAGCAACGCTAACACTGTTCCCCGTATCCGGGAAATGAACAATTTCGGGGCGACCCGCAGACGACAGGCGCGCACCCCGCCGCCCCGTCGTCTGGGACCGCCCGTCGTCCGGCCGCAAGCCCGGACGACGGGCAGTTCGGATCAGCGCCGCAGGTCGAGCGTGAAGGGGAATTCCTTCTCCACGGCCGAGGTCTCGAACTTCGGTGCGCCCGGCGTGTGCCCCATGCGGAAGAAGCGCGCCAGCCGGCGACTTTCCGCCTCGAAGGCATTGATCGGGAAGGTCTCGAAGCTGCGCCCGCCGGGGTGCGACACGTGGTACTGGCAGCCGCCGAGGGAACGGCCGGTCCAGGTATCCACCAGATCGAACACCAGGGGTGCGTGGGACGGGATGGTGGGATGCAGGCAGGACGGCGGCTGCCAGGCACGGTAGCGCACGCCGGCCACGAACTCACCCACGGTGCCGGTGGGCTGCAGCGGGATCGAGCGGCCGTTGGCGGTGAGGAGGTAGCGGTCGTCGGACATGCCGCTGACCTTCACCTGCATGCGTTCCACCGACGAATCGACAAAACGCACGGTGCCGCCGATGGCCCCTTCCTCGCCCATCACGTGCCAGGGCTCGAGGGCGCCCCGCAGTTCCACTTCGATGCCACGGGCGGCGAAGTCGCCGATCTTGGGGAAGCGGAATTCCTGGTGGGGCGCGAACCACTCCGGCTTGAAGTCGAGGCCGTGACCCTGCATGTCCTCGATGACGTCGCTGAAGTCCTGCCACACGAAGTGGGGGAGCAGGAAGCGGTCGTGCAGCTCGGTGCCCCAGCGCACGAGGCGCTCGGGCGCGTAGGGCGTGTCCCAGAAGCGGGCCAGCAGGCCGCGCAGGAGGAGCTGCTGGGCCAGGGACATGCGCGCGTGGGGCGGCATCTCGAAGGCGCGCATCTCCACCAGCCCCAGGCGGCCGGCGGGGCCGTCGGGCGAGTAGAGCTTGTCGATGCAGAACTCGGCCCGGTGGGTGTTGCCGGTGACGTCGATGAGCAGGTTGCGCAGCATCCGGTCGATGAGCCAGGGCGGGACGCTGTCGCCGACCTTGGGAAACTGGCGGAAGGCGGTCTCGATTTCGTAGACGGAATCGTTGCGTGCCTCGTCGATCCGCGGGGCCTGGCTGGTCGGTCCGATGAACAGGCCCGAGAACAGGTAGGACAGGCTGGGGTGGTTGTGCCAGTAGGAGATCAGGCTGCGCAGCAGGTCAGGCCGCCGCAGGAAGGGCGAGTCGGACGGCGTGGCGCCGCCCAGCACGAAGTGGTTGCCGCCGCCGGTGCCGGTGTGGCGACCATCCACCATGAACTTCTCGGTGGTCAGACGGGAGAAGTGGGCCGCGTCGTAGAGATGGGTGGTGCGGTCCACCAGCTCTTCCCAGGAGCCGGCCGGGTGGATGTTCACCTCGATCACGCCGGGGTCGGGCGTGATGCGGAAGTGGGTCAGGCGCGGATCGGTGGGCGGCTCGTAGCCTTCCAGGACCACCGGCGTGCCGAAGGCCTCGGCCGAGCTCTCCACTGCGGCGACGAGTTCCAGATAGTTCTCCAGGCGCGACAGGGGCGGCATGAAGATGTGCAGGGTGCCGTTGCGCGGCTCCACGCACATGGCGGTGCGCACGATCCAGTCGGCAGACTCGAAGGACTGCGGCGTGCGGTCGGTGGGGCTGAGCTTCTCGGCGGCCCGGGCGGCCTTGAGGGCGGCGGCACGGGCGGCAGCGCCGCTGCCGAGGCCGTAGGTCTCGTCGTCCTTGAAGGCATTGAGGGCGTTGAGCACCGCCGTCTGGCCGCCGGGCAGCTGACGGCGGATGGCCTGGTATTCAGGCAGCGGCGGGAAGCTCTGGTGGGCGTCCGGCGGATTGACGTAGGGGTAGCTGGTGGCCGTCACCCAGGGCTGGGAATCCAGCGGCAGACGGTAGCCGATCGGGGAATCGCCGGGGATCAGGTAGCAGCGCTCGTCCCGCAGGAACCACGGCCCGGTCTGCCAGGCGCCGGTGTAGGTGTTGATGGAGATGGGCAGCACGTAGCCCACGGCGTTGGCAAGGCCGTAGTCGAAGACGCGGCGCAGGCGGTCGCGCTCCAGCGGATCGTCCAGGCGGGCGTCGAAGGGATCCACGTTGCCCGGCAGGCGGCGCTCGCGCCACAGGTAGTAGAAGGCATCCTCGTAGCCGGCGAAGACGCGGCGTGCGTCGAGGCCGAGGCGCTCCGCCACGTCCCGCAGGAAGGCGCCGGCCAGGTCGGCGTCGGCGTCACCCGGCGTGGCGGAATCGGCGATGAGGTCCGGATGGGTCCAGATCGGCTCGCCGTCCTTGCGCCAGTAGCAGTTGAGGGACCAGCGCGGGAGCTGCTCTCCGGGATACCACTTGCCCTGGCCGAAGTGGGCCAGGCCCGTGGGGCCGTACTTGTCGCGCAGACGGTGGTAGAGGTCTTCGGCGCGGACGCGCTTGGTGGGGCCCATGGCCTCGGTGTTCCATTCGGCGCCGTCCGGGTCGTCGATGGACACGAAGGTGGGCTCGCCCCCCATGGTGAGGCGCATGTCGTGGGCCTTGAGGTCTTCGTCAATGACATGACCCAGGGCTTCGATCTCGGCCCATTGTTCCTCGGTATAGGGCTTGGTGACGCGCGGCGCTTCGAGCACGCGGGTGACGCTCATGTGGTGGGCGAACTCGCACTCGCATTCGTCCACCAGACCGGTGATCGGCGCCGCGGACGTGGGATCGGGCGAGGCGGCCAGCGGAATGTGGCCTTCGCCGGCGAAGAGGCCGGAGGTGGGATCGAGACCCACCCAGCCGGCGCCGGGGAGATACACCTCGGTCCATGCGTGCAGGTCGGTGAAGTCCACCTCGGTGCCGGACGGGCCGTCGAGGGCCTTCACGTCGGCCTTCAGCTGGATCAGGTAGCCGGACACGAAGCGCGCGGCGAAACCCAGGTGACGCAACAGCTGGACCAGCAGCCAGGCGGAGTCGCGGCACGAGCCGGTGCGCTTTTCGAGGGTTTCTTCCGGTGCCTGCACCCCGGGCTCCATGCGGATCACGTAGCCGATGTGCTGCTGGAGCTTGGCGTTGATATCCACCAGGAAATCCACCACGCGACGGCTGTCCCGCGGCACGCTGTCCAGGTAGGCCTGGAACAGGGGCGTGGGCGCGTCCTTGAGGCGGAAGGGCGCCAGCTCATGGCTCAGATTGCCGGCGTACTCGAAGGGATAGTTCTCGGCTTCGGGCTCGAGGAAGAAATCGAAGGGGTTGATGACCGACATCTCGGCCACCAGATCCACCTCCACGGTGAATTCGGTGACTTTTTCCGGAAAGACCAGACGGGCCAGATAGTTGGACTGGGGATCCTGCTGCCAGTTGATGAAGTGGGGCTTGGGCAGCACCTTCAGCGAGTAGGCAAGGATGCGGGTGCGGCTGTGGGGCGCCGGGCGCAGACGGACGACCTGGGGTCCGAGGGTGACGGGGCGGTCGTATTTATAGGAGGTAAGGTGATTGAGGGCGACGTGAATGGTCACGGGATACTCCGATCTCTGGTTCGCGGGGTGAAGGCGCGCGGGGCTTGCCGGCAGTTTTAGCAAGCTTCACGCCAGAAGATTTACCCGCAGCAGGTTAAGGTTTTACCGGCGATACAGGGGCTTGCAGAGGGTGCACTAGGCAGGGCGGGCAATTTCGAGCCTCGCCTTGGGGCACGCACCAGAATGGACAAGGCCGGACGCACCGCGCTGGTGCGCCCGGCTGGATGCGACGGATGGGGGGAAACAAGATCCTTTGCCTCAGCGGCGTCCGCCCAGGATGGAGCCCAGCACACCCCGGACGATCTCCCGGCCGACCTGGGAACCGATGGTGCGGACGACGCTGCGGGCGGCGGTTTCGGCGAGGCCGGGGTGCCGGCCGCCGCGAGGGCCGGTGGTGCCGAAGAGGATGTCACCGAGCCCACCGAGCAGACCGCCCCCATCCTGGGCCGGTGCCGGCGCGGACGCCCCGCCGGGGGCTCCGGCCGGTGCCGCCTGGGCCGCCGGAGCGCCACGCAATTTCTCGAACGCCGACTCGCGATCCACGATCTGCTCGTAGTGGCCGAAGATCACTGAATTTTCGATCGCGGCCTTGCGTTCCTCGCCGCTGAGGGGCCCCAGGCGCGACGCGGGCGGGACGATGAAGCCCCGCTCGACGATGGACGGCCGGCCCTTCTCGTCGAGAAAGGATACCAGCGCCTCGCCGACGCCCAGTTCCATGATCACCGTGGCGGCGTCGAACTCGGGGTTGGCGCGCAGGGTCTCGGCGGCGGTCTTGACGGCCTTCTGGTCCTTCGGGCTGAAGGCCCGCAGGGCGTGCTGGACCCGGTTGCCGAGCTGGCCGAGGACGTTTTCCGGGATGTCCAGCGGACTCTGGGTGACGAAATAGACGCCGACGCCCTTGGAGCGGATCAGGCGCACCACCTGCTCGATCTTCTCCAGCAGGGCCTTGGGCGCCTCGTTGAAGAGCAGGTGGGCCTCATCGAAGAAGAACACCAGCTTGGGTTTGTCCAGATCGCCCACTTCCGGCAGATGCTCGAAGAGCTCGGCCAGCAGCCACAGCAGGAAGGTGGAGTAGAGCTTGGGCGAGTTGTAGAGCGCGTCGGCGGCGAGGATGTTGACGACACCGCGGCCGTCGCCGTCGGTCTGGATCAGGTCGGCGATGTCGAGCATCGGCTCGCCGAAGAACTTGTCGCCGCCCTGCGCCTCGATGGTCATCAGGCCGCGCTGGATGGCGCCGATGGAGGCTGCGGAGATGTTGCCGTACTGGGTAGTGAAGTCCTTGGCGTTGTCGCCCACGTACTGCAGGGTGGCGCGTAGATCCTTCAGGTCGATGATCAGCAGGCCCTGGTCGTCGGCAATCTTGAAAACCAGTTGCAGCACGCCGGCCTGGGTGTCGTTGAGATTGAGCAGGCGCGCCAGCAGCAGCGGCCCCATGTCAGAGACGGTGGCGCGCACCGGGTGACCCGAGGTGCCGAAGACGTCCCAGAACACCGCGGTATTGGCGCGCGGCGTGAAATCGTCGATGCCCAGGGCGGTGAGGCGCTCCTTCAGCTTCGGTGACACGTTGCTTGCTGCACCGATGCCCGACAGATCGCCCTTCACGTCGGCCATGAAGACCGGCACGCCGATGGCCGCGAAGGACTCGGCCATCTTCTGCAGGGTGACGGTCTTGCCCGTGCCGGTGGCGCCGGTGATCAGACCGTGACGATTGGCAAGGGCCGGCAGGAGGACGATGTCCTTGGGGCCGGACTTGGCGATGAGGAGCGGCTCGGTCATGGGGATCTCCAGGCGGGCGAAAGGGGGCGGACTGCGCCAATCCAGCAATTATCGGTCACCCCGCGGGATTTTAGGGAGCGCCTCTGCGTGCCGCGGCACGGAATGACCGCGGAACCGGCATCGCCGGGCCCTGCGGGAGGCTGCGCGAAGGGCTGCCGGCGCGGTAAAATCCTGCCTTTCGGGTGCACTTTCAAGGACACAGAATCATGGCGGGTCACAGCAAATGGGCCAACATCCAGCATCGCAAGGGTCGGCAGGATGAAAAGCGCGGCCGGGTCTTCTCCCGGCTGGCCAAGGAAATCACCGTCGCGGCCCGCATGGGCGGCGGCGACCCGGGCTTCAACCCGCGCCTGCGCCTCGCGGTGGACCGGGCCAAGGCCGTCAACATGCCCGCCGACAACATCGACCGGGCCGTCAAGAAGGGCACCGGCGAGCTGGAAGGTGTCACCTACGAGGAGGCCCGCTACGAAGGCTACGGTATCGGCGGCGCCGCGGTGATGGTCGATTGCCTCACCGACAACAAGACCCGCACCGTGGCCGACGTGCGTCACGCCTTCAACAAGTTCGGCGGCAACATGGGCACCGACGGCTGCGTGGCTTTTCAGTTCAAGCACTGTGGCCAGCTGCTGTTCGCGCCGGGTACCTCGGAGGATGCGCTGATGGAAGCGGCCCTCGAGGCGGGCGCCGACGATGTGGTGAGCAATGAGGACGGCTCCATCGAGGTGCTCACCGAGCCCTACCAGTTCGGCGAGGTCAAGGACGCTCTGGAAAAGGCCGGCTTCACGCCGGAATTCGGCGAAGTGACGATGAAGCCCCTCAACGAGGCCGAACTCACCGGCGATGACGCGGTACGCATGCAGAAACTGCTCGACGCGCTGGAATCCCTCGACGACGTGCAGGCAGTCTACACCTCTGCCGTCATGGACGACGCCTGATCGCACGCGCGCCGTTGCCGCCCCGATGTGATGGACGGGGTGGTTCGGCGGCGCGGGAGCGGGCTCCGCTGCAAGGCGCCGCGCGCCTCAGCCCAGGGCGAAGGCGACCGCGCCGCTCATGTTGTCGGCAACCGAGAACCCGCAGCCGATATAGCCTTTTTCGCCAAGGATGAAGTCGTCGCGCTTGATGCAGTGCTCGGCTGCGCCTTCTTCCAGCAGGTAGGTCCCGTTGGTGGATGAATCGGTCAGATAGAACAGACCATTGCGCAGTTCGATACGCGCATGCTGGCGGGACACACGCGGATCCACGACGACGATGTCGTTACCGGTCTCACGGCCGAAGAGCAGGGTCGGGGAACTCGCGTCGACCGTCCAGCTGCGCCCCTGGAAGCTGACCTTCATCTGGGCCTTGGGCCGCACGCTGGCGTGGCGCAGTTCCACGGGACTGGGCGGCGTGGCCTCGCCCAGTTCGAGCACCTGGAAGGGCAGCTGGTCGTTCGCCTGGACCATGGACGAGAGGAGCTTGCGCATGGCCGGCGACAGGGCTTCACTGAAGGCCTCGGAGACGGAAACGGTGTCCGGGTTGTGCCCGACGGCCAGCCGCGAGGCCAGGGTTTCGGCCCCCTTCAGATCGTCCGGCGCCTCGGATTCGAGCACCAGGCCCGCGCGCAGAACGAGCTTGATCCCGCTCATCGGTGGCAGGGCACGGACCCGTTCGCGCATCTCGCGGGCGGCGTAGAGCGCCGCGTCGGCATCCGCAAAGCGCGCCACCAGCACGTCCGGACGCACCTCGATGCCGGACGTGGCATAGGCTTCAGCGCAGCGGGACATGCGGTTCAGGCAGCGTTCGACAGCGTACCCTGCCTCCGCATCGCCGAGCTTGGCGGCCAGCCGGACACCGCCGGCCACATCGGCAAACAGGATGCACGGTTGATGTCCGGCCCCGCCGGCGCCCGTCACGACGCGGGACGGACGGGCATGGACGGATTCACGGGACGACGAATTCTCAGCAAAGGCGGGGGCGTGGGTCATGGTGACTTCTCACGGAGAAACCCCAGACTGACCGCAGCCTCCGCGGGCGGGACGGAGGGCAGTTCCGGGGCATCGAATACAAGATCTCCCTGATCTACCTTGGTATCGCACGAGACATTCAGGAAGTCAAACAGCTTTCCGTCCGCCAGGTGGGACGGGACAACGTTCTGCAAGGCCGTGGCGATGGACACGATGCGCCCGGGAAAACGCGCATCCCAGTCCCGCAGCATGGCCTTGATCTGCTTGCGCTGGGCGTTCTCCTGGGAGCCGCACAGGTTGCACGGGATGATGGGATAGCCCATCCCGCGGGCGAAGCGCTCGATGTCTTTTTCCGGGCAGTAGGCCAGCGGGCGGATCACCACGTTCTGGCCATCGTCGCTCACCAGCTTGGGCGGCATGGCCTTCATCTTGCCGCCGAAGAACATGTTCAGGAACAGGGTCTCGATCATGTCGTCCCGATGGTGGCCGAGGGCGATCTTGGTGGCGCCGAGTTCCTTGGCGGTGCGGTAGATGATGCCGCGGCGCAGGCGCGAGCACAGGGAGCAGGTGGTCTTGCCCTCGGGGATCTTGTCCTTGACGATCTTGTAGGTGTTCTCGGTGACGATGCGGTATTCGACGCCGATGGACTCGAAGTAGGCGGGCAGGACGTGGTCCGGGAAGCCCGGCTGCTTCTGGTCCAGGTTCATCGCCACGATGCGGAAATTCACGGGCGCCCGCTTCTGCAGGGCCAGCAGGATAGACAGCAGCGAGAAGGAGTCCTTGCCGCCCGAGACGCAGACCATGACCACGTCACCGTCCCGGATCATCCCGTAGTCGGCGATCGCCTCGCCCACCTTGCGTTCCAGACGCCGCTTGAGGTTGCGGAAGGTGTTGGACGTGCGGGATTCCGGCGTGGGAGTGTCGATCGGAAGGGGGAGGGCTGCGCCCACGGCGAGATCCATGATGTCGTGATGTCCGATTATAGTATGGGGATATTCGGGCCTTCCCCGAACGCAATGTAATTTAACTTAGAGGTGCGCCGAGCGCCCCCCATCCACGGCAATGATCTGCCCTGTGATGTAAGGCGCATTGCACAGCAAAAAAACCACCGTGCGTGCCACGTCGTCGGGCTCACCGACGCGCCCGAGGAGCGTGTGGCGGACGACCGCATCCTGCGCTGCGGGCGGGAACTGGCCATCGTCGGGCCATTCGATGGCGCCCGGCGCCACCCCGTTCACCCGCACTGCCGGCCCCAGCTCCACGGCAAGCGCGCGGGTCAGGCCGAGCAGCCCGGCCTTGGCGGCGCAGTACAGTGCATAGCCATGCAGGGGCCGTTCTGCGTGCACGTCAACGATATTCACGATGCTTCCGCGGGTCGCCAGCAGATGGGGCGCAGCCGCCTGGGACAGGAACAGGGGCGCCTTCAGATTGGAGCCGACCAGATCGGTCCAGGCGGCTTCGTCCATACGCCCCATGGGGGTCGGGAAGAAACTCGATGCGTTGTTCACCAGGCCGTCGAGGCGGCCGAAACGGGCCACCACCGCGGACACCAGGGCGGGCAGCACGGCCGTGTCGAGAAGATCGGCCTGCAGCACCGCCACGGACCCGGGCCGCCGGGCGTTGAGCTCGGCCGCCAGCGCCTCGGCCTCGTCGCGGGAGTGCCGGCAGTGCACGGCCACCCGCGCGCCTTCCCCATGAAGGCGACGGACGATGGCGGCGCCGACGCGCCGGGCTCCGCCGGTGACGAGCATCACCGGCGCGGGGGAGGCTGAGGACATGACTGACGGAAGGAGGCAGCGGGGATGAACCCGTTATCTTACGGGCCGGACGCGACGCCCGGGCGATTTTCTCGGCCCGGCGGCCCGACCGGGCGGCACGCTAAAATAACGGTTTTGTGCCCCGACTGTTGACATGAACCTGCCCCCGCCTTCCCCGGATGCCCTCGCCCAGAGCGAGCGCCTCGTTGCCCGCCTGCGTGACCTCATCGCCCGCGAAGGGGGCTGGATCTCCTTCGCCACCTACATGGGCGAAGCCCTCTACGCACCGGGGCTGGGCTATTACAGCGGCGGCTCGCGCAAGTTCGGTCCGGGCGGCGATTTCATCACCGCACCGGAACTCACGCCCCTCTTCGGCCAGGCCGTCGCCGGGCAGCTCGTGGAGATCATGGCCCAGTCGGCGCCACAGCTCATCGAGGCCGGCGCCGGCACCGGCCTGCTGGCGGCCGACCTGCTCCTCGAACTGGAACATCGCGGTGCCCTGCCGGAGCGCTATGCGATCCTCGAAGTGTCCGGCGAACTGCGTTCGCGCCAGTTCGACACCCTGGCCGAAAAAGTGCCCCATCTCGCCTCGCGGGTGTGTTGGCTCGACACCCTGCCGGAGCACTTTTCCGGTGCGTTGATCGCCAATGAGGTGCTCGACGTGATGCCCGTGCATCTGGTGGCGTGGCGACCCGAGGGGCTCTTCGAGCGGGGCGTGGCGATGGATGACGCAGGCCGCTTCGTGTGGGCCGACGTGCCCGCCAGCGGCCGCGTGGCCGAAGCCGCCGCTGCGCTGGAGCGACCGTTGCCGTCCACCGGCGAGTACGTGAGTGAGCTGAACCTTGCCAGCCGGGCGTGGATCGGCGAATGGGCCGCGCGCCTCGACAAGGGCGCCCTGCTCCTGGTGGATTACGGCTACCCGCGCGCCGAGTACTACCTGGACAGCCGCAGCACCGGCACCCTGCTGTGCTACTACCGTCACCGCGCCCACCCCGATCCCTTCCTGTGGCCGGGGCTCAACGACATCACGGCCTTCGTGGATTTCACCGCGATGGCGGAGGCGGGCTTCGACGCAGGCCTCGACGTGCTGGGCTACACCAGCCAGGCGACCCTGCTGCTCAACTGCGGCGTGCTGGAATGTCTGGCGCGGCGTGCGCCGGAGGACAGCCCGGACTACATCCGGGCGTCACGGGCGGTGCAAAGGCTCACCGGCCCCCACGAGATGGGGGAACTGTTCAAGGTCATTGCCCTGGGGCGCGGCATCGACGGACCACTCCTCGGCTTTCGCCGCGGCGACCGCCTGCACACACTCTGACCCACGGAGGCGGCACGCCGGGGCAATGGCGGCCCCGGCCTGCGTGCCGTGCTCATTCCTGGAAGCGGTAGATCGCGCTCAGGAAGGCGTCCACGTCGGTGGGCACGAAATGCCGCTCGGCGTGGGTGACCGCCACTTCCTGCAGACCCAGGGCCAGCTCGGGTGGCAGGAGGTTGGCGTTGAGGATCTCATCCCCGTATTCCGGCGCCTGCTCGTCCACCGGATCCATGCGCGCCTGGGCGCCGCTTTCCATGTCCATGTAGATCACCATTTCAGCCTCCGTCGGGGAAGCGCACGATGCCTCCCACATAGTTGCTAACGGCTGTCCTTCAGAAAGGTTGAAGGCCGCCCCGTGAGACACCGTGCACGAACCGTGCCGGTGTGACGCGACAAGCCGGTGATGTCAGCATGGACGAGGTCGCCACGCCGCGCCAGGACACCTGTCACGGCCGACGCCCGATGCCGCTTACAGCCCGTGGGCGGCCAGCCAGGCGGCGATCGGATCGGCGGCGATGCGCCAGCCCGCCTCCAGCATCATGCCGTGGCCCAGGCGCGGCACGATGTAGGCCTCGGTGCCATAACGGCGGGCGGTCATGCGCACCTGGTCGGGCGGGATGAGCATGTCGTGTTCGGCTCCCAACACCAGCATGGGCGGCAATGCGACATGGCCGAGGGCGGGCAGGTCGAACAGGGACATATCCCAGATCGCCCGGTGGGATTCCGGCTGGCACAGGTGGTAATACTGGCGCAGGCGCACCAGCTCGACCGGTTCGTGGAAGAGGGCGTCCCGCAGGGTGTCCAGATCCGGCTGGCCCCCGCCCATGATGCGGTTCAGGTCGCCCATCATGTTCGGTCGCGAAAAAGCCAGCCCGAAGGCCGAGCCCAGCAACCCCTGGGGCGGCACCGCGGCCATCAGCACCGCCGCCGGCACGCGCTGCCGCTCCAGACACTTCTGCACCACCATGCCCCCCATGGAATGGCCGATCAGCACCGGCGGCGCGGGCAGGCGGTCGGCCACGTCGGCCACGTCAGCCACGTAATCGGCGAGGGAATAGCTGTCCAGAAAGGCCCGGTTCCGGCTGCTCCCGTGCCCCGACAGGGAGACGGCGTACGCCGCATAGCCCAGACTCGCGAAATGGGGCAGGAAGTGCTCCTCCCAGCACCACGCCGCCGTGAAGGCACCATGGACAAAGAGCAGCGGCGTGGGACGGGGCGTGCCGGACGGCAGGCGACACAGGACTTCCAGGTCACCGAAACGGGCGGATTTCATCGGGGCTGTTCTTGTTGTGGTGTCGTCCGCACGGATGGCGGTTGCCGAGACCGGACGACGCAAGTGTGGGGCGTGGGGCGGGAACATACCGGAATCCTGGGGTGGTGAGAAGCGGTCCACCGCGGGCACGGGCAATCGGGGAGTGCGCTGCACGCACGCTCGAAGCGTCCTGCAGCGCATGGTCGGACCGAGTGTGCCGGAAGAGCCGGCCCGACGCGCGTAGAAAGAGGACGTCCCTGGAGATCCCGGTACGCCCCCTCGATTCCGGCGCTATTTGAATTCGAAACGAACGTCCTTGACCACGTGATGCTTGCCCCAATGGAAATTGCAGACACGGGCAACTTCCAGCCCCTCCTTGCTTTCGGGGCGACATCCACCGCTGATCTTGACGATTTTCTCCCCCTGGAGCGAGAGGGGAAACTCGACCACCAGCCCCTCGGGAATCTCGTGTTCCAGTTCGACCTTTTCCGCAAAATCATCGACGAGCGCAAAGATCACCTGCCGATCGGCTTTCAACACGTAGAGGTCGTGCTGGAGCGCGGCGCCGGGCACGAGACACAATTCCAGCGTCGATTTCTCGACGATCTGCTGCCTGCATTGGGGTGGATCCGCAGCCAGCGCACCGGACGCACACAGTCCCAGCAATAGCCCTTGCACCCAAGGCTTCATCGTGTCTTCCATCGTTGACTCCGGCATGGCGAAAGGCGCCGTGCATGCCTCAGGATGCCCGATCCCGCAGCGAAATTATACGTCATGAGCGCGTCCATGCTGGGCGCCCGCCGACGCATTCCGCTCTCGAAAGTGCTTCCCCGCTCAGGCCGGCTACGGTTCAATACCGCCTTCGTTCTGCCCGTCCCCCGCCCCATGCTCAAATGGCTGCTCGCGATCGTCGTGATCGCCGTCGTCTCCGGTCTCGGCCGCGGCATTTCGCCGGGGCGCTGGCGCATCGGCCACCTGCCGGGGGATCTGCATTTCCATCTGTGGGGGCGCCACATCCACATCCCCTTCACCAGCACCCTGCTGCTGTCCCTGGCGGCGATGCTGGTGATCCGGCTGCTTTAGGGCAGGGGCGCGCGGACAGCGAAGGTGACCGTGTCGAGGACGCGGTCGTCGGCAGCGAGGAGTTCGAGGGTGTGCAGGCCCGCCACCGGCGTCCACGCGAGGTGGGCGCCGCGACCGATGCGCTCCCCGTCGAGGCGCCAGGACAGGCCGGGCAGCGCCGGGCTCGCCTCGAAGCGGATGCGGAAGGCGGGATCATCGGCGAGGGCCATCCCATCCACCAGGCTGCCGGCAGCGGGATGGAGGATGTGCGCGGCCGGGCGGGGCATGCCGACCTTGTCCGTCTCGGTCCCGCGGATGAACCATTCCCGGCGCGCCGGCTCGACCGGCGGATCGAAGACCACCACCGACGACACCACACCGACCGGCGCCGCGACCGTGCGGGCCGGCACGGTGCCCCGGTACAGGCCGCGCAGGATCTCCTGCCAGGCGGCGCCCGCGGAGGAGGCGGTCCACCGCCCGCCCGCGGCCCACAGGACCAGCGTGTAGCGCTCGGCGAAGCCCGCCACCTCCATGTCGCGCCCGTCGCCACTGGCCATGCGCTGGACAAAAGGCTGAGGCACGCCCTCCGCGTCGTCGAGGACCAGCATGTCGCCGACGATGAAGTTCGCCTCGGACCTGAGCAGGCGCCGCGGCGCCGCGCGCTCACCCTGCGTCAGGCGCACCTCCTGCCACAGACCGCCGTTCGCCAGGCTGCGGTAGAAGCCTGCCAGCTGCAGCAGGCTGAGGTCCGGCGCCGGGCCGCGGGCCGGATCCAGCTCCATCACGCGCAGGCGCTCGGGCAGCGCCTCGGCCACCAGGCGCTGCACCGCCGCCGCCGGCTCGGGCAGCCCGTCGGCCAGGGCACGGCGGGCACTCACCCACAGCTTCTCGTCCGGCAGGGTGGGCGCATGATTGGACAGGGCGTCCTCCAGCAAGGTCGCGGCGGTCAGGACGCGACGTTCCAGCGCAAGCCCATAGACCAGCGGCGCGAGCAGGCTGGCCGACGTGCGCGGGACAGGCAGCGCGTCGGCCGCCGCCGGTTCGAGGGCGCCCACATAGGCGATCACGTCGCCGCTGGCGTTGTCGAGCACCACCGCCGCCGCCTCGCTGACGCCGCTGCGGCGCAGGGCGGCGAGGACCAGCTTCTGGGCGTCGGCGTCCAGGGTGCTGACGATCCGCTCGCCGGGCTGGTGCAGGAGCTGCGCCGCCGCGTGGGGCGCCAGGTCCCAGCGCGGCTGGAGCTGCTGGCGGTCCAGGGTGTTCTGGGCGAGGCGCTGGGCCGAGGCGCAGGCGGCGGGCGTGCCGAGGCGCTCGGCGAGCATGCAGGCCCGGTGGCCGACCACCTCCGGCCGCGCGTTGGGGCCCCGCAGCAGCACGGCGAGGATCAGGGATTCCGGCCGGTTGAGTTCGCCCGGCGTCTTGCCGAAAAAGGCGCGGGCGGCGGCATGCACGCCCTGCAGATCGCCGCGGAAGGGCGCCAGGTTGAGGTAGGCCTCGAGGATCTGGTCCTTGGTCCAGCGCGCCTCCAGGGCCTGGGCGGCAAAGGCCTGGTCCCATTTCTGGCCGAGGCTGCGGCGCGGCTGGCCATCGCGACCGAGGGCCAGCTCGGGGTCGAGCAGCCCGGCGAGCTGCATGGACAGGGTGGAGGCGCCGCGCTTGCGGCTGTTCCACAGGTTATGCCACAGGGAGCCGGCGAAGGCCTGCCAGTCCACGCCAGAGTGCTCGAAGAAGCGCTTGTCCTCGGCGGCCAGCAGGGCCTCCTTGAGGACCGGCGAGAGGGCTGGCAGGCCGACCCATTCCAGGCGACGCACCTGCGGGTCGAGGCGGCGCTCGGCCAGCGGCGTGCCGTCCCGCGCCAGAAGCACGGCCACCGAGGGGCGCGCCGCGGCCTTCACGTCGGCAAAGGCCGGCAGGGGCTGATGCGCGCGGGCAGGCAGCGCCGGCAGGGCGAGGATGGCAGCAAGCAGGACGGCGCCGATCCGGGTTTCCGGACCCGTCGCCCGGCGCGGACGCACGCCGGCACGCGGGCCGGAGAGGCGGCCGGGGCGCAGACCGGGCAGGGACGGGACGCGGAGCAGGCGCATGATCGGGCGGCATTGTAGGCCGCGGGCCGGCGGGCGCAGGCGGGTTCAGGTCACGCCGGCGTCGTCCGGGCTGTCAATTTGTGTGTCATTGGCGGCCCCGACCGGCACCTCCGTACCTCGGCCCAGGGCCTTCACTGCGTCGATCCGCGCGGCATGAACGGCGGCGGGAATGCGCGCCTTGTCGGCCTGCTGGCGGGCGATGGCGCCGGCGTCCACCGCACGCACCGCGGCCAGGGCCGCGAGGAGACGGTCCCGCGCGGGATAGGGCCGGCCGGCGAGGCCCGCACGGCCGGCGTGGTCGCAGGCGCAGGCGTCGAGCAGCGCGACGAAGCGCTCGGGCCGGCGCAGGCCGTCGCAGCGCTCGATGAGCTTGACGGTGGTGTCCGGGCGCAGCTCGAGGGCGCGATGGACGATGCCATGCTCGCGGGCCGTCATCAGGGCCAGATCGCGGCAGTCGACGGGGCACTTCAGGCGTTCGCAGACGGCGCGGGCGAGGCGCTCGCTGGACGCCTCGTGGCCGTAGTGGTGGGGCAGCACGGGGGCCGGCGTGACGCCCTTGCCCAGGTCGTGGAGCAGGCAGGCGAAGCGCACCGGCAGGGGCTGACCGGTGGCAGCGGCGTGGTCGAGGACCAGGCACAGGTGCTCGCCGGTATCCACTTCCGGGTGATGCTTTGCCGGCTGAGGCACGCCGAACAGGCGATCCACCTCGGGCAGCAGGCGCGCCAGGGCGCCGCAGTCGCGCAGGACCCGGAGCATCCGCGAGGGGCGGGCCTCCATCAGGCCGCGGGCGAGCTCCTGCCACACCCGCTCCGGCACCAGGGCGTCCACCTCGCCGTCGTCCACCATGCGGCGCATCAGGACAAGGGTCTCGGGCGCCACGCGGAAATCGGCAAAGCGGGCAGCAAAGCGGGCGAGGCGCAGGATGCGCACCGGGTCTTCGGCGAAGGCCGGGCTGACGTGGCGGAACACCCGCGCGGCGAGGTCGGCCTGACCGCCATAGGGGTCCATCAGGGAGCCGGCTTCGTCGCGGGCCATGGCGTTGATGGTCAGGTCGCGGCGGGCGAGGTCTTCTTCCAGGCTCACCGACGGGTCGGTGTGGAAGACGAAGCCGGCGTAGCCCGGCGCGGTCTTGCGCTCGGTGCGCGCGAGGGCGTATTCCTCGTGGCTGGCCGGGTGCAGGAAGACCGGGAAATCCTTGCCCACCGGCCTGAAGCCGCGGGCGAGGAGATCCTCCGGCGTGGCGCCGACCACCACCCAGTCGCGGTCCTGGACCGGCAGACCGAGGAGTTCGTCGCGGATCGCGCCGCCGACGCAATAGACCTTCATGGCCGGGGTTTCCGGAAGGCGTCGAAGTGCCCGCGCCGGTTGGCCCGGCCGAGCCACCGGGGCACCACGGTCTCCAGCGCGGTGGGCGTGCGGCCCCAGGGCTGGGGCGGGCCGCCGGTGATGTTGTCGGCGCGCATGGAGCGCACGTTGTCGCGGCTCATCAGCGGGCCGGGCAGGCGCTCCAGCACCGCCGCCTGGAGCAGGGCGAGGGGTTCCGACAGGGGCACGATCCGCGTGCTGCGGCCGGTCAGGCGAGCCACATAGGCCACCAGCTCGGCCAGGGTATACACCGTGGGGCCGGCCAGGTCGCAGGTGAGGCCGGCGGCGTCCGGGCGGACCAGGGCCTCGGCGACCACGTCGGCCACGTCCTGCACGTACACCGGCTGGAAGCGTGCACCGGCGCCGCCCAGGGGCAGCACCGGGAAGGTCCGCACCAGGCCCGCAAAGAGGTTGAGGAAGCTGTCGCCGGGCCCGAAGATCACCGACGGGCGCAGGATCGTCCACGCCAGTTCGGGCGCGCCGGCGCGGATGGCTGCCTCGCCCGCCGCCTTGGAGCGCTGGTATTCCGACGGCCCGTCCGGCGCGGCGCCAAGGGCGCTCACGTGGACGAGGCGCGTCACGCCGGCCTGGCGCGCCGCGGCGACGAGGAGGGTCGGCAGCTCCACGTGGGCGCGGGCGAAGTCCGGACCGTAGGGCTGACCCGGACGGGAATGGAGCACGCCGACCAGGCTCACCACTGCGTCCACGCCCTGCATCAGGCCTGCGAGGGTGGGCGGATCGAAGACGTCGGCCTCGACCAGGTCCACATCGGGCAGGGTGAGGAGGTGCCGGACGCGGGCACGGCGCCGGGTGGGAATGCGCAGGGACAGGCCGTCCCGTGCCAGTCGCGCCGCCACGGCCGTGCCGACGAAGCCGCTGCCGCCGACGATGAGCACCTTGCGGGAGGTCATGGGGTCATCCTCGCGTGATCCTGGGATTCGTCAGAGTGCCGCAGCGGCCAACAATTCCCGGCCCCTGCGCCGACCGTCATTCATTCTCCAGCCCCGCGCCCGGCGCCGGGCTGCCCAGGCCCGAGGCATCGCCGTTGCCGGGCAGGACGGTGCCGAGGCGGGCCTTGAGGGACGGCGCGCGACCGTCCAGCAGGGCGGCGTAGACGATGGAATTGGCCATCACCTTCTTCACGTAGTCGCGGGTCTCGTTGAAGGGGATGGTCTCGGCGTAGATGGCGCCTTCCAGGGGCTTGCTGTCGCGCCACTTCCTGGCCCGGCCGGGGCCCGCGTTATAGGCGGCGGAGGCGAGCACCGGATGGTTGTCGAGGCCTTCCAGCACCATGCGCATGTAGGTGGTGCCGAGCATCACGTTGGTGTCGGGATCCCGCAGCCAGCCAATGTTGTAGCCCTTCATGCCGAGCTTGCCGGCGATCCACTGGCCGGTGGACGGCATGATCTGCATCAGTCCCTGGGCGCCCACGCCGGAGCGGGCGGCGGTCACGAAGCGGCTTTCCTGGCGCATCAGGCCGTAGACCCAGGCGGTGTCCAGGTCGCGGCTCCGGGCGTTGGGTTCGATGCGCTCCCGGTAGGGTGCGAGGTAGCGCAGGCTGTAGTCGTGTTCGCTGCGGGTGCGATCGGCGGCGTTGATGGCCCGGTCGTAGATGCCCAGCTCCTGGGCGTAGGCGGCGGCGGCGAGGAGAAAGCGGTCGTCCCGGTTGCGCATCGACCAGTTCCACTCCCGCGTGCCCTCGGTGCGCATGTCGAGCCGGAAGAGGGCTACGGCGCGCTGCACGCCGGGGGTGGTGCGCACCAGGGTCGCCTCGTCGTCGCTGGGGCCGCGGGCTTTTTTGGGCAGTACAAAGCTGCGCCCGAGCTCCTCGTCGGCGAGGATGCTGTAGAAGGCGGGGTGGCCGCCGATCTGCTCGAAAAGCCGGCGCGCCGCGTCCTGTTTGCCGAGGGCGGCCTGGGCACGGCCGAGCCAGTAGGCCCAGTCGGGCTGTTCCCGCAGGCTCGCGGGCATGGCCTCGATGGCGCTGCGCACGCCCTTCCAGTCGCCGGCGCGCAGGGCCGCGCGGGCCCGCCAGGCGATCTGCTCGTCGCTCATGGGCGTGTCTCCGGCGGCGCGATACCAGGTGTGGGCCTCCGGCATCAGACGCTGGGCTGCCTGCCAAGCGATCTGGCCGAGGGCGTAACCCCGCTCGGCGGGGGAGAAGCGCTCGTCCATGCGCTGATAGCGCACATAGGCGCCGAGGGTGTCGTCGCGGGCGAGGCGGGCCAGGGCGATGAGGGCCAGTTCGCGGCCGGGACGGGTGGCGGAGAAGTTGGGCGGCAGGCGGTCCAGGTAGCCCGCCGGATTGGCGGCGGCCTTGTCCAGATCGGACGGTGCCGGCACCTGGTCGGCGGGCAGCCAGCTGGCGGCGTAGCGGGCATGGGTGTTGCGCTTGGCTTCCATCAGGCGGCGCACGCGGGCCCAGATCTCGTCCGGGCTGACCAGAGCCTCGCGGACCAGGGTCTGGAGCACCGGCACACAGGATTCCGGCGTGTCCACGAGGTTGAACCACAGGGGCCGTGCCTCCGCCAGCGCCATGCCGTCGCCGTTGGCGAGGCGGGCCTGGAACTGGTAGCACTGGAGATCCTGCTCCGGCTGCTCCATGAAGGGGTATTCGATCGCGAAGGTGCCCCACTCGCCGCGCCGCCCCAGGCCGCGCAGCCATTCGCCGCGCAGCTTCTCGGCGAGCCAGGCGCCGCGATTGCGTTCGAGGAATTCCCGCAGGGCCGCCGGATCGATGTCGGCCGGGCGCGCCACCTGGGCGGAGAGCCACCAGTATTCGGGATAGGGATCGAGGACGTGGCCGGCCGGCGCGGCGTAGGCCGCCAGACGCGCCCGGTCGCCGCTGCGGGCCGCGTCCCGCGCGGCCAGGATACGTTCGTCGCCCGTATCGGCCTGCGCCGCCAGGACCGCCCACAACACTGCCGCGATGGCGGCCCGCACGCTATTCTTCATCGACTGCCAGATTGACCTGAAATGCCCGCGGAGCATAGCACAGTGACCCAGCCCCCCTCCCCGCCCCCGGCGCCAGACGGCACCGCCGAGCGCCGCCGCGCCCTGCGCAGCGCCCGCATCGCCGC
>DAOQMM010000025.1:0-35797 GCA_035335645.1 Rhodocyclaceae bacterium
CGCCCTTGAAGTTGAAGCGGCCGATGTAGGCGCGGCTGGGCATCTCGAACTTGCCGATGGTGAGGATGTCGGCGCCGCCGGCCAGCTCGTCGAAGACGGTCTTGCTGCCGTCGAGGCAGTCGCGGGACTGGTCCACGTAGGCGATCTTGACCGTGGGGCCGATGACGACGCTGCCCGAGTCGGGCGTGTCCTGGCCGGTGACCATCTTGAACAGGGTGGATTTACCGGCGCCGTTGGGGCCGATGATGCCGACGATGGCGCCCGGCGGGATGCTGAAGTTCACCTTGTCCATCAGCAGCTTGTCGCCGAAGCCCTTGGACACGTCGGTGAATTCGATGACCTTGTCACCGAGACGCTCGCCCACCGGGATGAAGATTTCCTGGGTCTCGTTGCGCTTCTGGTATTCGACGCTGGACATTTCCTCGTAGCGGGCCAGGCGGGCCTTGCTCTTGGCCTGGCGGGCCTTGGGGTTGGAGCGCACCCATTCCAGTTCCTGCTTCATGGCCTTCATGCGGGCGCCTTCCTGCTTGGCTTCCTGCTCCAGGCGCTGCTCTTTCTGCTCCAGCCAGCTGGAGTAGTTGCCCTTCCAGGGGATGCCGTGGCCGCGGTCCAGTTCGAGGATCCATTCGGCGGCGTTGTCGAGGAAGTAGCGGTCGTGGGTGACGGCCACCACGGTGCCGGGGAAGCGGCACAGGAACTGTTCGAGCCACTCGACGGATTCGGCGTCCAGGTGGTTGGTGGGTTCGTCGAGCAGGAGCATGTCGGGGCGCGACAGGAGCAGCTTGCACAGGGCGACGCGGCGCTTTTCGCCGCCGGAGAGGGGGCCGATCCTGGCGTCCCAGGGCGGCAGGCGCAGGGCGTCGGCGGCGATCTCGAGCTGGGTTTCCACGTCGGCGCCGGAGGTGGCGATGATGTTCTCGTACTTGGCCTGGAGCTCGGCGAGCTTGTCGAAGTCGGCGTCGGGCTCGGCGTAGGCGGCGTAGACCTCTTCCAGCTTCTGTTTGGCTTCCATGACTTCGCCGAGGCCGGATTCGACCTCTTCGCGCACGGTCTTGGCGGCGTCGAGCTGGGGTTCCTGGGGCAGGTAGCCGATGGACATGTTGGGCTGCCACTGCACTTCGCCGTCGAATTCCTTCTCGACGCCGGCCATGATCTTGAGCACCGTGGATTTGCCCGCGCCGTTGAGGCCGAGGAGGCCGATCTTGGCGCCGGGGAAGAAGGACAGGGAGATGTCCTTGATGATCTGACGCTTGGGGGGAACGATCTTGCTCACGCGGAGCATGCTCATCACGTACTGGGCCATTTTGGGATGCCTTCGGGCTGCAAAAACAAAGGCGCAACTTTACCCGAGTTGCCCCGCTTTGGCTGCGCCGGTGCGGCGCCAGGCTCAGTTGGCCGCTTGCTGCATCTGGGCGAGGAGGACGGCCTGTTCGGCGAGGGAGAAGAAGTAGGGGTAGAGGGTGCGGGTGTGCTTGGGGGAGGTGCCGCCGAAGCGGGCGATGTGGTCGTCCATGTGGCTGATGGCCAGATGGAGCAGCACCGCCGGGGCATTGACGCGCTGGCAGTGGCGCAGGGGACCGATCTGCCCGAACCCCAGCAGGCGCTGGTAGAACGGGGCGTGGCGCGGGTTGACTTCGATGACCACGTCGTCCGCCTTGTCGATGAGGCGGGCCTGGATGTAGGCCAGATGAAAGAGGCCGCCGAGGGCTTCCTTGGCCTGGACCGGGGAGTCCACGGCGAGGCCGGTGATCTCGCAGAGCAGGCGCCCGCGCTGGCGGAAGGCGTCGAGTTCGTGACGGTAGAGCGGGTCGGCCTGGAGCCCGGCCGGGGAGTCGATGCCAACCGTGATGGTGCCGAAGACTTCGTCTGCGCTGGAGGTGACGAGGGTGGTGCGGTGGTGGTTGTGATGCGGGCCGTGATGACTGCCGACCGGGGTGAGTCCGCGCCACGAGTACATGCGGTCGATGAGCATCCGGACGGTCTGCCCGTGGCGGACCGGATCGGCCCGTTCGAGCGTGAAGCGTCGCGGGTCCTGCAGATGGACGCCGCGGGGGGGCGGTTCGACGCTGTGATAATGGCTGTGGCAGGCTCTGTCTGTCATCCGTTCGAGGGGCCGTGTCATCGGTGGCGTCAGGGATTCCGCAGCGGAGGAGGCCGGTGTTCCCGGCGTGGGCAGGCGAGTCTGAAGGAGCCCTGACGATATACGTATACAGGGTTCGGCACGAGGCCCATTTTGGTATTGAGCGCGACAGATGCAACGAATCGCCGAAAATTAACATTCATTCCGGCCGCTGCTGGCCGGCAAGACGGGCGTAGAGCCCGCCCTGGGCGAGCAGTTCCGTGGGACTACCGTGCTGCACCACGCGGCCGTGGTCCAGCACGACGATGCGGTGGGCGCGGCGGACGGTGGACAGGCGGTGGGCGATCATCAGCGTCGTGCGTCCGCGCATGAGCTCGTCCAGGGCGGCCTGCACCATCCGCTCGCTTTCGCTGTCGAGGGCCGAGGTGGCTTCGTCCAGCAGCAGGATGGGGCGGTCGGCTAGGAGGGCGCGGGCGATGGCGATGCGCTGGCGCTGCCCGCCGGACAGGCGCTGGCCCCGTTCGCCCAGCCAGGTGGCGTAGCCCTCGGGGAGGCGATCGATGAATTCGTCGGCGAAGGCGGCCCGGCAGGCGGCGCGGACGGCCGCCTCGTCGGCATCCGGGCGGGCGTAGCGGACGTTTTCGAGGACGCTCGCGGCGAAGATCGCCGGCTCCTGGGGCACCAGGGCCATGCGCCGGCGCAGCGCCGCGGGATCGGCCTGGGGCAGGGGTACGCCGTCGACGGCGATCTCGCCGGCCGCGACATCGTAGAAACGCAGCAGGAGCTGGAAGACCGTGCTCTTGCCGGCGCCGGACGGGCCCACCAGGGCGACGGTCTCGCCGGGGGTCACGGACAGGCTGAAGTCGTCCAGGGCCGGCGTGTCGGGGCGCGACGGGTAGTGGAAGCGCACCCTCTCGAAGTGCAGCGCGCCGCGGGGCGGATCGGGCAGGGGCCGGGGATTGGCCGGTACGACGATCTCCGGTCGGGTGGCGAGGATCTCGGCGATGCGTTCGGTGGCGCCGGCGGCCCGCTGCAGATCGCCCCAGACTTCCGACAGGGCCCCTATGCTGGCCGCCACCAGGGCGGCGTAGAAGACGAAGGCGGACAACTCGCCGGCGCTCAGGCGGCCTTCCAGCACATCGTGGCCGCCCACCCACAGGATGAAGGCAATGGCGCCAAAGACGAGGAGCAGCACCGCCGCCACCAGACGGGCCCGGTTGGCGATGCGCTGGCGGGCCGTGGCGAAGCCCGTCTCCACGAGGCGCGCGAAGTCCTGCCGGTCGGCGTCTTCGTGACCGTAGGCCTGGACGATGCGGATCTCGTGGAGCGTCTCGTCGATGCGGTTGCCCAGGTCGGCGACCCGGTCCTGGCTTTCCCGGGCGAGGCGGCGCACGCGTCGCCCGTACAGCAGGATGGGGGCCACCACCAGGGGGACGCCGGCGAGGGTCAGCAGGGTGAGCTTGAGGCTGGTGGTGAACAGCATGGCCAGCCCGCCCGCCAGCAGCAGGGCGTTGCGCAGGGCGATGGACAGGCTGGAACCGATCACCTGTTCGATCTGCGTCGTGTCGGCGGTGAGGCGCGACATCACTTCACCGGTGCGTCCCTGCTCGAACCAGCCCGGGGGCAGGCTCAGGAGGTGGTCGAAGAGCTGCTGCCGCAGATCCGCCGTGACCCGCTCGCCGAGCCAGGATACGTTGTAGAAGCGCGTGTAGGTGGCGGCGGCGAGGAGGGCGATGAGGGCAAAGGTGGCGGCGAGGCTGCGATTGAGCCAGGCCGGGTCGCGGGCGGCGAAGCCCTGGTCGATGACCGCGCGCAGGCCCTGTCCGACCGCCAGCATGGCAGCGGCGGCCAGCACCAGGGCCAGGGCCGCGACGAGCACGCGGCGGCGGTAGGGGCGCAGACGTTGGACGAGGGCTGTCAGCATGAGCAATGACGGTGCGGCGCGCGGCAAAGGCCGGTACTCTAGCAGGCCCCGTGTGCTTCCTTTGGGTTCCCCATGCTTTCCACGCTTCCCCTCACTGCCGGAGTGACGCTGCTGATCGTGCTGCTCATGTTCGGGACCTGTTTCGCGGTCGGCAAGGCGCGTCACACCTATGGCATCCAGGCGCCGGCGATGAGCGGACACCCCGCCTTCGAGCGCCTCTACCGGGTGCAGATGAACACCCTGGAGTGGGCCGCGATGACCTTGCCGGCCCTGTGGATCTGCGCGGCCTACGTGGGCGACGGCGTCGCCGCGGCGCTCGGCGGCGTGTGGCTCGTCGGGCGGGTGTGGTACGCGCTCGGCTACGCCCGCGATCCGGCCCTGCGGGCGCGGGGCTTCGGCATTGCGGCGCTGGCCTTCGGGGCCCTCGGCCTGGCGGCTGGCGGCGGCGTCATCCGGCACTTGCTGGGGGTGTCGTGAGGCAGACCCTGCGCCGGGTCGCGGTCCTTGCGGCGATCGCGCTGGCGGGACCGGTCGGGGCTGCGCCCGCCTTGCCCGCCCTGGGCGTGGAGGGCGATGGGGTGACGGTCTCCGGCATTTCATCCGGCGGCTACATGGCGGTGCAGTTCCAGGTGGCGTTTTCGCGGATTGTGAAGGGCGCCGGCGTGCTGGCGGCCGGGCCCTACGAGTGCGCGGAGGGCAGTGTGGCGAAGGCCTTGACGCGTTGCATGGCACCCAACCGCCTGGCGCCGCCGCCGACCGTGGCCGACAGCGTGGCGCGGGTGGACGCCCGTGCCCGTGCCGGGCAGATCGACGCGCCGGCGGGGCTGGCGGAGGATCGCGCGTGGGTGCTCTCCGGCGGTGCCGACCGCACGGTGGAGCGGCCGGTGGTGGACGCCCTGGTGGCCTTCTACCGCCACTGGCTGCCGGCGACCTCGGTCGCCTACGTACGCCTCGACGACGCGGCCCACGGCCTGAGCGCCGGCCACGGGATGATCTCGGTGAGCGACGCCCAGGCCAATGCCTGCGCCACGTCGGAGCCGCCTTTCATCAATCGCTGCGGAAATTTTGACGCGGCGGGCGAGCTGCTGCGCTTTCTGCTTGGCCCCTTGCAGGCGCGGGGCGACGCGCGGGCGGGGCGGCTGGACGCCTTCGACCAGCGGCCCTTCGTCAGCGGCCTGGCGGCGGACGCGGGGCTGGCGGAGGAGGGCCTGGTGTACGTGCCGGACGCGTGCCGCGCGGGGGGCTGCCGGCTGCACGTGGCTTTCCACGGCTGCCGACAGAACCTGGATCAGGTCGGCCGGCGCTTTGCGGAAGGTGCCGGCTATGCCGAGTGGGCCGCCACCAACCGGCTGGTGGTGCTGTTTCCCCAGACCGTGACGCGCAACGGCTGGGCCTGGGGCTCGTGGCGCTGGGTGGTCAATCCCAAGGGCTGCTGGGATTGGTGGGGTTATTCCGGTGCAGACTACGCGACCCGCACGGGGCCACAGATGGCGGCGGTGCGGCGGATGATCGCGCGTCTGGCCGAGGCCCCCGGGCGCTGACCGGCGCGTGTGCGCCCGCCCTGCGCCGCACGGCGCGCGGGTGGCGCCTCGACCCCGTCACTTTTCCACGAAGGCCCGCTCGATGACGTAGTCGCCGGGCGCGCCGATGTGGGCCGAGACCTTGAAGCCGCGGGCGTCCAGCATGTCGCAGCAGTCCTTGAGCATGTGCGGGCTGCCGCAGATCATGGCCCGGTCCACCGCCGGATCGAGGGGCGGCAGGCCGATGTCCTCGAAGAGCTTGCCCGAGGTGACCAGGTCGGTGACGCGGCCCTGGTGGCGGAACTCCTCGCGGGTGACGGTGGGGTAATAGATCAGCTTGTCGCGGATGGCGTCGCCGAAGTATTCGTTCTGCGGCAGGAAATCCTCGATGAACTCGGAGTAGGCCAGCTCGGAGACGTAACGGACGCCGTGGAGCAGGACGATCTTGTCGAAGCGTTCGTAGGTCTCGGGGTCCTGGATCACGCTCAGGAAGGGTGCGAGGCCGGTGCCGGTGGAGAACAGGTAGAGGTGCTTGCCCGGCAGCAGGTCGTGCAGCACCAGGGTGCCCGTGGGCTTCTTGCTGACCACGATGGGGTCGCCCGGGCGCAGATGCTGCAGGCGCGAGGTGAGCGGGCCGTTGGGCACCTTGATGCTGAAGAACTCCAGGTGCTCTTCGTAGTTGGGGCTGGCGATGCTGTAGGCGCGGGTGAGGGGACGGCCTTCCACGTCCAGGCCGATCATCACGAACTGGCCGTTTTCGAAGCGCAGGGCGGTGTCGCGGGTGGTCTTGAAGCTGAACAGGCTGTCGTTCCAGTGATGGACGGAAAGGACTTTTTCGGTGGTGAGTTTGCTCATGGCCGCCTCCGGGCGGATGGGATGACGAGGACAGTGTAACGGGGCGGTAATTCGATAGAATGGATTGTATAAATATGTGCGTTCGAACAAATCGATAAGAGGCCTGCCGCCCATGCGCTACACCCTGCGTCAGCTGGAGATCTTCGTGGCCGTCGCCCGCCATGAGAGCGTGTCCCGGGCGGCCGACGAGATCGCCCTGTCCCAGTCCGCCACCAGCGCGGCCCTGAGTGAATTCGAGCGGCAGTTCGACACCCAGGTGTTCGACCGTATCGGCAAGGCCCTGCGCCTCAACGAGCTGGGCCGCCTGCTGCTGCCCGAGGCGGTGGCATTGCTGGAGCATGGCCGCGCCATCGAGGGGCTGCTGATGCGCCAGGAGGCCTTCGGGCCCTTGCAGATCGGGGCGACGCTGACGGTCGGCAATTACCTCGCCACGCTGATCGCGGCCGAGTTCCTGCGCCGCCATCCCCAGGTGCGCATCGGCCTGCAGGTGCACAACTCCGCGACCATCGTCCAGCAGCTGCTGCGCTTCGAGCTGGATCTGGGGCTGATCGAGGGCTCCTGCCGCGACCCGGAGCTGATCGTGGAGCCCTGGGTGGCGGACGAGCTGGTGGTGTTCTGCGCGCCGACGCACCCGCTGGCCGCGGCCGGGCAGGCGAGCGTGGATGCGCTGCTGCGTCAGCCGTGGATCCTGCGGGAGCAGGGCTCCGGTACGCGGGAAACCTTCGAGCAGGCCATGCGCCACGTCACCGGCGCATTCGACGTGCGCCTCGAGCTGGAGCACACCGAGGCGATCAAGCGCGCGGTGGAGAGTGGCCTGGGCATCGGCTGCATCTCTCGGCTGGCCCTGCGGGAGGCCTTCCGGCGGGGCAGCCTGGTGCCGATCGAGGTGCCGGAGCTGGATCTGCGCCGCCAGTTCCAGTTCGTCACCCACGCCCGCAAGTACGTGACCGCGGGCATGGGGGAGTTCATCGCCCTGTGTCGGCAGCTGAGCGCCGGCGCCACGCGCAGCGACGAAATCGAGCTGCCCTTCATTCCGTGACCGGCGCGGGGGTCGGCCCAACCGGCGATTCCGTACCGAGCAGGCGGTCTGCGGCCAGGGGGCCGGGGCCGTGGAAGAGGGTCACCAGCAGCAGGCTGCCCCACAGGACGTGATCCTTCAGGCCGGCCGGCGTCAGGTCCGGGTAGGACAGCACCGCGACGGCGTTGAAGACGAACAGGGCGAAGGCGAAGAAGCGGCCGCCGAGCCCGAGGGCCAGGAAGACCGGCAGGATCAGCTCGGCGCCGGTGCCCATGTAGGCCGCGATCTCGGGCGGCAGCAGCGGCACCTCGTATTCGTTCTCGAAGAGGGCGAGGGTGCTGTCCCAGCTCTGCAGCTTGACCAAACCGGACAGGATGAAGACCCGCGCCACGTACAGACGGATGGCCAGGTCGAAGAGGGGCGAGAGGCGTTGCAGCTGGGCGACGACGACGCGGTAGATATCGCGGGCGGTGAGGAGGAGGTTCATGGCAGCTTCCTTTCGGGTGCGGAGGACGATCCGGCCAGGGTGCCGGCGCGGACGTGGTGGGTGAGGGTGGCCGGCAGATCGAAGGCCGGGTCGGTGTCGAATGCGGCGGTGACGGCGTCGCCCAGCGGCTGGCCGGCCGCCAGTGCCGCGAGCCAGGCGAACTCGGCTGGCGTGAGGGCTTCCACGTGGACGTCGTCCGGACGACGGACGACCAGCAGGCAGGCGCCGCCCGCGGCCGCAGCGGCATCGACCGTGCCATCCCGGTCGGGCTGGTTGGCGCGCCAGATGGCCAGGGTCGGGTGGGGACTGGCGAGCAGCCAGGCGGACGGATGCAGGGCCAGGCGCAGGGCTTCCGGCGCGTCGACCGCCAGCGCGGCGGGGTCAAAGGGCGTTGCGTCGGGGGCGCCGGCCGCCATCTCGATGGCCCATTCAAGGCGCGCCACGTCCGGTAGCCAGGCAAGGCCGCGGGTGGGCGGATGGTCGGCGAGGAAATCCGGCAGGTGGGCGCCGAAGGCCGCCACGTCGCCGTCGGTGGAGGGGACGGCGCGGACCAGGGCGTCGGCGGTCTGACGGAAGCAGTCCGGCCCGATCAGCCGCTCCACCACCGGAAAGCTGGCGGCGAGGGCGCGGCGGTAATTGGCGAAGAGGGCATCCCGGTAGATCGCCGCAGCGTCCGCAGCGCCGAGGCCCCGCGGACCGGCGATCAGGTGGTCGGCGGAGGCGCCATGGAGCAGCGCGGCGCTGAAGGCCTGCTGGAGCTCATGCAGGGACATGGCAGGCCTCCAGGCAGTCGGCGGCGCGATAGACCTCGGCGAGGAGCTCGGCGAGGGGCGGGATGTCCTGGTCCCGCTCCAGCAGGGTCGGACGCGGGCCGAAACGTTCCAGGGCGTCGGCGTAGAGGGCCCACACGGCGTCGCACACGGGACGGCTGTGGGTGTCGATGAGGCAGCCGTGGGCGGCCTCGTGACCGGCCAGGTGGAGTTCGGCGACCGCATCCGCCGGAAGGGCGTCCAGGTAGGCAAGGGGGTCGAAGCCGTGGTTGCGGCTGCTCACGTAGATGTTGTTCACGTCGACGAGCAATGCGCAGCCGGTGCGCCGGGCGACCGCGGCGACAAAGTCCCATTCGTTCAGGGCATCGGCGTGGAAGCGGCAGTAGCTGGAGACGTTCTCCACCAGCAGGCGGCGGCGCAGGCGGGTCTGTACGGCGTCGATGCGGGCGCACACGAGGTCCAGGGCTTCGTGTGTGTAGGGCAGGGGCAGCAGGTCGTTGAGATGGCGACCGGCGACGCGGGCCCAGCAGAGGTGCTCGGAGACGATGAAGGGGTCGATGCGGTCGATGAGGGCTTCGAGGCGGTCCAGGTGGGTATCGTCCAGGGGATCGGCCGAACCGAGCCCGAGCCCGACACCGTGCAGGCTGACCGGATAGTGACTGCGCAGACGCTCGAGCAGACCGATGCCGCTGCCGCCGGGGGCGAAGTAGTTTTCGCTGTGGACTTCCAGCCAGCCGACCGGCGGGCGGGTCGCGAGGATCTCGTGGATGTGCGGGGTGCGCAGGCCCAGGCCGGCGAGGGCGCGGGGCGAGCGGAGCGGGGCGCTTGAGGGCATGAGGCGACGTCCGGAGAGAGTCCGTGGGCGGGCGGGGCCGTGACGGCCGTCCGCCCGCGCTGGGAATTACTTCTTGGCGTCCGCCACCACGACGCCACCGGCGATCTTTTCGCAGGTGCCCTTGGGCACGTAGATCCAGGCGTCCTTCTGGTTGTCCTTGGACACGGTGCCGGCGCAGGCGCTGGAGGCGGTGGCGCAGTCGTTCTTGCCGGCCTTGACGACGCCGGCGCACTTTTCGTTGTCGCCCTTGGCGGCGTGGGCGGGCATCGCACCGGCGGCGAGGCCGAGGGCCAGCAGGCCGGCGACGGCGGCGCGGACGGTCTGGGTGGCGGGGGCGGTGCGGGTGATCGTGGTCATGTCGGTTCTCCTGATGGAATGAAGGCTTCGGTTTCGAGCGGGGCGCCCGTGCGCCGCCGTCGTGGGAAAAGACAGGGGGCCGGCCGGGATCCTTACGACCGGATGCGAAAAATATTTTTTTGCCCATGCCGTAAGCTTTGGCGAGGGTGGACGGTCTCTTCCCATGCGAGACGCCATCCGGGTGTCGCGTAAGACCCAACCCTTTCAGGAGACTGATCATGACTTCCCGTACTTCCGGTATTGCCCTGGCCACCGCTGCCGCCGCCCTCTTCGCCACCGCCATGGCCGCGCCCGTCGCCCAGGCCGCCGACGCGCCCTTCGTGAAGTGCACCGGCATCAACAGCTGTAAAGGCACCTCCGAGTGCAAGACCGCCAAGAACGAATGCAAGGGCCACAACAGCTGCAAGGGCATGGGCTGGGTGAAGAAGGCTTCGGCAGACGAATGCACCTCCGCTGGCGGCAAGGTGATGAAGTAAGCACGGCCGAAACAGCCATCCGTACCGGACACCGGCCCTCGCGAGGGCGCCGGTGTCCGGTCCTGAATTCCGCGGGCGTGTGTGTGCGCGCGAGCGGGAAAGAAAGCGAAAGGGCGCTGTGTGAGCACTGCATCGACGATCGTCGCGGGCTTCGGGCTGGGGCTGCGTACGGATCATTACCGGGATTTCACCGAGGGCCGTCCGCCTGTGGACTGGCTGGAAATCCTGAGCGAGAACTACATGGTGCCCGGCGGCAAGCCGCTGCACTTTCTGGACCGCATCCGCCGGGACTATCCGATGGTGATGCACGGCGTGTCCCTGTCCATTGGCAGCGCCGATCCGCTGGATCGGGCCTATCTGGCCGATCTGAAGACGCTGGTGGAGCGGGTGGAGCCGGCCTGGGTGTCGGACCATCTGTGCTGGACCGGCGTGGATCACGCCCATCTGCACGATCTGCTGCCGCTGCCCTATACGGAGGCCGCGCTGCGTCATGTGACGGAGCGGGTCCAGGCGGTGCAGGATGTACTCGGCCGCCGCCTGGTGCTGGAAAACGTGTCCAGCTATGTGGCCTGGCAGGCGGACGAGATGAGCGAGTGGGATTTTCTGGCGGAAGTGGCGCGGCGCGCCGACTGCGAGATCCTGCTCGATGTGAATAATGTGTACGTGAGTGCCCGCAACCACGGCTTCGATCCGCGCCACTTCATCGACGCAATGCCCGCTGCGCGGGTTCGCCAGATCCATCTGGCCGGCCACGAGGACCTGGGCGACGTGGTCATCGACACCCACGACCACCCGGTGTGCGACGACGTGTGGGCGCTGTACGCGTATACGGTCCGCCGGCTCGGGCTGGTGCCGACGATGATCGAGCGGGACGACCGGATTCCGCCGCTGCAGACCCTGCTGGCCGAACTGGATCTGGCCCGGCGTACCGCGCAAGGCGCCCTGCAGGAGGCGGTGGCATGACCCCTCTGGCGAATCAGCAGCGGGCCCTGCAGACGGCCATCCTGAGCGACGTGGCGCCCGCCGGCCTGCTCGCCGGTCCCGACGCCGCACGGCGCTTTTCCATCTATGCAGACGCCTACCGGGCACGCCTGGCGGCGGCGTTGCGGGACAACTATCCGGTGTTGCACCGGGTGCTGGGGGACGAGGACTTCGACGCGCTGGCGCGCGCCTACCTGCACGCGCATCCGTCGGTGGCCCCGTCGATCCGCTGGTTTGGTGGTGCGTTGGCGGACTTCGTGCAGGCAACGCCGGATGCCCTTCCCCACCCGGCGCTGGTGGACCTGATCCGTCTGGAATGGGCCATGCGGGCGGCCTTCGATGCGGAGGACGCCCCGCCCATGGGCTTTGCGACGCTCGCTGCGCTGCCGCCGGATCGTTGGCCGGCCCTGCGCCTGCGTCTGCATCCCTCGGTCTCGCGCCTTGCCCTGGAGTGGGCCGTGGAGCCCCTGTGGCAGGCGCTTGCTCCCCTGGAGGACGGACAGTCGCCCGAGCAGGAGCCGCCACCACCCGAGCCCCATGTCCATGGTCTGATCGCCTGGCGGCAGGGGCTTACGCCGTGCTGGCGTAGTGTGGAGGCCCTTGAAGGACATCTGCTGGCTGCGCTGGCAGGGGGAGCGGCCTTCGCGGATCTATGCACCCTTGCGGCGGATGCGGGCGAGGAGGCCGCCGCGCACCAGGTGGCCGGCCTGTTGCGCCGCTGGGTGGACGAGGGCCTCCTTCAGGCGTGTGACGCGCTGATGTCCACGCCGTGATGACGAAGTGACAACTACCCACACGGGGCGTGGGCAAGCCTGTGGACAAACTGTGGGGGAGGCGGGCAGGTGGCGGACGGGAAAGGGATTTTCAGGTCTGCCTAAAAATAGTGCAGATATTGCGAAAGCCGATAGCGGATAGTTTTTTCCTATCCACACTCCGTGGGGAATACTGTGTGGACAAGATGGGAGTCATGCCCTCAAGTCCCTGATTTATTGGAATCTCGTGCTGCTGACCGTTTCAGGTCAGGAACGTCGTGATGGCAGCGCTGCCCGGTTTTCCCCAGCATTCGTGGGCAAGCATGTGGACAAGCTGTGGGGGCGTCGGGCAATCCCTTCATCGCAAAGGGGTTTTCCAGACTGCCGCAAAATGGGGCATCCATACCCCGCGCGGTCGGCGGTGCGCAGGGGGCGACGCTCAGGGGGTGAGCTGGTCGGCCAGATCGGTCAGGCTGACGGCGGTCAGGTCCACCGGGACGGTCGGCATCCGTTCACCGGCACCCTGGGCGAACTCGTCGGGGCGGGCGATGAACGCCGTGCGCAGGCCGGCGCGGGCGGCCGCGTCCAGATCGGAGGAATGGGCCGCCACCATCAGGGTCTCGGCCGGTGTGAGGTCGAAGGCGTCGGCGGCGGCCAGGTAGACCGCCGGCTTGGGTTTGTAGTCCCGCGCCACTTCGGCGCCGAGGATGGCGTCCCACGGGAAGTCGTTGCGCCGGGCCAGGTCCACCATCAGCGAGATGTTGCCGTTGGAACAGGGCGCCAGACGGTAGTGTCGGCGCAGGCGGTGCAGGCCCGGCGCGACGTCGGGCCAGGCGTCGAGCCGGTGCCAGGCCAGGTTGAGGGACTGGCGGGTGCTTTCGTCCACGGCATCCAGACCGAAGTCGGCGAGCACCACGTCCAGGTTGTGGCGGTGCAGGCGGTCGAGCTTGCAGAAGGGCAGGCGCCCGCTGCGGACCGCTTCCATGGCCGGTTGGTATTGGTCGCGCCAGGCGTCGGCAAAGGCGAGGGCGTCCACCTGAACGCCCTGGGGAGCCAGATGCGCCGTGACCTCACGGGCGACGGAGGTGCGCCAGTCCACCAGGGTGCCGAAGACGTCGAAGATCAGGGCTTTCACGATCATGGCCGGGGGCCTCCGGGTGCGATGGGCTGGAAGGCCGCGACAAGGGTGTCCACGGCGGCCATGGGCGGTGCGCCCCGGAGCCGGATCATGCCGGTGGGGACGTGGGCGATGTCCTCCGGTACGCTTTCCACGACGAGATCCGGGGCATGCACCGACTGGGCGACGACTCGGCGCGGCATCAGCGTCCACCCCAGCCCCACCGCAACACAGCCGAGGATGCCTTCGACGGTGCCGAATTCCATGGCGTCGGAGAGGGCGTGGCCCATGGCCCGCTGCCAGGCCAGGGCGCGGGTGCGGTAGGCGCAGCCTTCGCGGAACAGGATCAGGGGCAGGTGCACCGGTCGGGTGCCGATCGCGCAGATCTGGACCAGCTCTTCGTCCACCAGCGGGCAGAAATCCAGCGCGGGATGATCCACCGGGCCCGCCACCATGGCGCAGTCCAGCTTGTGGTCGAGCACCCTTTCCACGAGGACGGCGCTGGGGGCGGTCTCGATCCGCAGTTCAACCGCCGGATGATGCCGCCGCACGGATTTGAGGGCGGCCGGCAGGTGCAGGGCGGTGAAGGTCTCCATGGCGCCGATGCGCAGCTCGCCGACGCTTTCGCCCACCTGGCGCAGGGCCGCGCTGGTTTCCCGTTCCAGCTGGAGCATGCGGCGGGCGTAGTCGAGGAGGACGCGGCCGGGCGGGGCGAGTTCCAGTCCGCGGCCCTTGCGGAAGAAGAGCTCGGTGCCGAGTTCTTCTTCGAGGCGGCGGATGCGGCCGGTGACGTTGGACTGCACCGTGTTCAGCTTGCGAGAGGCGGCCAGGATGCCGCCTTCCTCGACGACGGCCTCGAAGGTGCGCAGGGCGATGAGTTCCATATATCTCTATAGAAGAATGGATGCTTCTTGACAAATCATTTGAATGGATAGATTACACGCCTTAATGTGGGAACATCAACCCAGATGGAGAAAACCATGAGTTCCCGACGAGAGCGCTTTCAGGTGATGGGGGCAGGCATCTGCAGTCTCATCCTGGTGCTGGGGGTGGCGCGCTTCGCGTACACGCCGCTGCTGCCCTTGATGCAGCGCCAGGCCGGCCTGGGCGTGGGCGAGGCCGGCTTGCTCGCGGCGATCAACTATGGTGGTTACCTGAGCGGGGCGCTGATCGCGTCCCTGATCAGCGATCTGGTGCTGAAGGATCGCCTGTACCGCATCGGGATGGTCCTGGCCATCGCCAGTACGGCCCTGATGGGGCTCACCACGGATGTGACGGTGTGGGCGGTGTCCCGCTTCGTGGCGGGGCTGAGCAGCGCGGCAGGCATGCTGCTCGGCACGGGGCTGATCCTCAACTGGCTGATCCGTCACGATCATCGGAGCGAGCTGGGCATCCATTTTTCGGGTATCGGGCTGGGGATTGCCGGCTGTGCAGCGGCGGTGCTGCTGATGAGTCCGTGGTTCGACTGGCGCGGGCAGTGGCTGATCTTCGCGCTGCTGGGCGGCATGCTGCTGGTGCCGGCCCTGCGCTGGCTGCCGGCGCCGGATCCGAGCCCCTTCACGAAGAGCGGCGAGGCGCTGCGGGACCAGCCGCCGGGGCGACTGTTCATGCGCCTCTTCATGGCGGCGTATTTCTGCGCCGGGGTGGGTTATGTGGTGAGCGCCACCTTCATCGTGGCCATCGTGGATCGTCTGCCGGGGCTGGCCGGGCAAGGGGCGCTGGTCTTCCTGGCCATCGGTGCGGGAGCCGCGCCGGCGTGCATCGTGTGGGATTTCATCGCCCGCCGCACCGGGGCGCTGAACGCGTTGATCCTCGCGGCGGTGTTGCAGATCGCCGGCATCCTGCTGCCGGTGGCGGTGGGCGGCAGTCTGGCGGCGTTTGTCGGGGCGCTGCTCTTTGGCGGGACCTTCATCGGCATGGTGAGCCTGGTGCTGACCATGGCCGGGCGCTATTACCCGACCCGGCCGGCCAAGATGATGGGCAAGATGACCCTCTCCTATGGCGCAGCCCAGATCCTCGGGCCGGCGCTCACCGGCTGGTTGGCCCTGCATTGGGGCAGTTACACCGCGGGGGTGTATCTGGCGGCCGGGATGATGGCGGTGGGTACGGTGCTGCTGCTGGTGCTGAAGGGCGTGGAGCGGCGCGACGCGGCGGCCTTGCGGGCGGTGGCGGCCTGAGCGGCGGGGCGGGTCGGGTTAGAATCCGGCCTTCCCCCCTGCCTGGTCCCTGCCATGCCTGCGCCCGTCGAATACACGATCCGGGCGGCCCATCCGGCCGCCCATCTGTTTGAAGTCACCCTCACCCTGGCCGAGCCGGACGTGGCCGGCCAGGTCTTCAGCCTGCCGGCGTGGATTCCCGGCAGCTACATGATCCGGGACTTTGCCCGCCACATCGTGAGCCTGCAGGCGGAGGCGGGCGGGCGGGCGGTGGCGGCTGTCAAGGACGACAAGCACACCTGGCGCCTGCCGGCCGGGCTGCGGGGGCCACTCACGCTGCGCTACACGGTGTATGCGTGGGACTTGTCGGTACGCACCGCCCATCTGGACGAGACCCACGGATTCTTCAACGGCACCAGCGTGTTCCTGCGTGCCCACGGTTTCGAGGATCGACCCCAACGGGTGCGTCTCCTGCCGCCCGCGGGGCTGGAGGCGGCCGGCTGGCGGGTGGCGACGAGCCTGCCGGAGGCGTCGCCGGAAGTCGGGGGCGCCGAGCGCTACGGATTCGGTGTCTATGAGGCGGACACCTACGATGCGTTGATCGACCATCCCGTCGAGATGGGCTGCTTCGATCTGTTTGAGTTCGAAGCCTGCGGCGTGCCCCACGCGGTGGCGATCACCGGCCGCCACGACTGCGACGGCGAGCGGCTGGTGGCGGATCTCAAGCCGGTCTGCGAGTGGCAGATCCGGCTGTTCGGGGAACCGGCACCGATGGAACGCTATGTGTTCCTCGTGATGGCGGTGGGCGACGGTTATGGCGGGCTGGAGCACCGGGCGTCCACGGCGCTGCTGTGCAGCCGCAACGACCTGCCCCATCGCGGCATGGGCGCCCCGACCGAAGGCTACCGGCAGTTCCTGGGCTTGTGCAGCCACGAGTATTTCCACACCTGGAACGTCAAACGCATCAAGCCCGCAGCCTTCGTGCCCTATGAGCTGGGGCGCGAGAACTACACGCGGCTGCTGTGGGCTTTCGAGGGCTTCACGTCCTATTACGACGATCTGGCCCTGCTGAAGAGCGGGCGGATCAGCCGTCGCGAATATCTGGATCTGCTGGCGAAGACGGTGAGTGCTGTCCACAAGGGCAGCGGACGCCTGAAGCAGAGTGTGGCGGAGTCGTCCTTCGAGGCGTGGACGAAGTATTACCGGCAGGACGAGAACAGCCCCAACGCCATCGTCAGCTATTACACCAAGGGCGCGCTGGTGGCCCTGCTGCTGGATCTGCGCCTGCGGGGCGAGAGCGGCGGGGCGTGTTCACTGGACAGTCTCATGGGTGTGCTGTGGCGAGACCATGGCCAGACCGGCGTCGGGGTGGCGGAGGAGGGGCTCTACGCGGCCGCCGCTGCCCTCGGCGGCGCGTCGCTCGGGCGCTGGCTGCGTAACCTGGTGGAGGGAACCGACGAGCTCCCGCTGGAGGACGGGCTGCGGCGCGTGGGGGTGAAGCTGGCGTGGGAGGCGTCGGTGAAATGCCCGGGAATGGGCGCACGGACCACCGTGGAGGGCGAATCCGTGAAGCTCGCGAATGTGTTCGACGGCGGCGCGGCCCAGGCGGCCGGGCTGTCGGCGGGCGACGTACTGGTGGCGCTGGACGGTCTGAAGGTGACCGGCAAGACGCTGGACGCGTTGCTGGCCCGGCGCATGGCCGGTGAGACTGTCCAGGTCCATGCCTTCCGGCGGGACGAATTGAAGACCTTTTCGGTGATCTTGCAGGCGCCGTTACCGGATACGGCCCGTCTGACGGAAGCGCCCCGCTGCTCGGCCGCGGCGCGGGCCTTGCGGGAAGGGTGGCTGGGCGCTTGAGACGACGGGGGCCGGATCTCCGGCCCCGCGGGGTGCTGGGCGGGCGCTCAGGCGGGTACCGGCCGGCGGACGGCGAATACCGGGCCGTCTTCCACGTACCGGTGGAGCAGGGTGCCGGCGCCGATGCTGGTGGCCCAGGTCAGCACAAAGGTGGTGACGGCCAGGGCAGGCTGATGGCCGGCCACATTGGCGAAGAGGGTGTTGAAGACCAGACTGACCGGGTAGTGGATCAGGAAGGTGGAGTAGGAGATCTTCGACAGGAAGACCACGATGCCGGTCGGCGAGATACGCTGGAACAGGGCATGACGGCATGCCAGCGCCATGGACAGGGAGGCGATGAGGGCGACCGCGATGCGGACCCGGAAATCCACCACCAGCACGAGGGTTCCAGCGGCGGCCAGCAGCACCAGCCAGCCATGGGAACTGCGACCCGCGGCCCAGTAGGCAAAGGCGCCCAGGGCGTAGCTGCCGAAGAAGTACAGGCCCCAGCTGTCCCAGTCCTGGTCGAGATTGAAGTACAGCAGCGACGCGGCGGCGGCGGCCGCGACCAGCATCATCAGGCGTTGGGTGGGGCTGGCGGCACCGCGCCCGCTGTGGGCCAGCCAGACCAGACCAACCATCAGGGCGTAGAGCTGGAAATCGACGGCCACGTACCACACGCCGGCGGACAGGCTGTCATAGCCGAGCAGGCTGTGAAGCAGGAAGACGTGGGCCAGGAACTGGCGGATCGTCGGAATGGCCGGGGTGGCGTCGTCGTGCATCCAGGTGCGGGCGACGGCGGCACAGGCCAGGGCACAGGTGACGGCCACCAGATAGGGAATGGCGAGCCGCATGTAGCGCCGGGCGATCAGGGTGAGGGGCTGGACGCGGGTCGGGACGCCACCGGGCGCCAGTCCGCGGGCCGAGAGGAAGCCGGCGGCGGCCAGGAATACGGGGACTGCCAGCCGGCCGTATTCGGCGATCCACGCGACGAGGGCGGGCATCACGTCAGCCATGGCCTCGGACAAGGGCCCGTAGATGACCAGATGGTGGAGGACGATGAGTTGGGACGCGCAGGCCTTCAGAAGATCGATGAAGGGCATCCGGCGTGCAAGTACGATGTGACCCACTAGAGTAAATTGTGTATCAAATTCTTTGATTTTACACGGAAACATGCCGGACTGTCATGACTTTTCCGTACGGTACGGTATTTTTTGACGCACTGCCGCATCTTCGGCAGGCCGCTTGAGACGGGCAATCCGGTACAGATAGGTGCCGAACAGGGTTGCCGCGGCGATGTTGCTGAGGACCGACGCCTGCCAGAATCCGGCCACTCCCTGGGGCGGAAAGGGGCCGATGCCGCGGAAGGCCAGGAGGTATCCGCCGGCCAGTCCGATGCCCCAGAAGCACAGGGTGTGCACGAGCATCGGGCCGAAGGTGATCTTGTAGCCGCGCAAGGCATGGGCGGCGACGGTCTGGATGGCGTCGAAGAACTGGTACAGGCAGATGTACAGGATCAGGGCGTCGGCCAGGGTGCCCACGGCCGGGTCGGTGGTGTAGGCGGCGACGACGCGGTCCCGGACCAGCCAGACCAGGACGCTGACGGTGGTGGAGAGTCCGGTGGCGAGGAGGATCCCGCACCAGGCGGCCTGACGGGCGCGGACGTCGTCGCGGGCGCCGGCGGACTGTCCCACCAGGACGAGGGTGGCGGTGGCGAGGGCCAGGGGCAGCATGTAGATCAGTGCGGAAAGATTGGCGACGATGCGGTGACCGGCGACCACGGCGGCGCCCAGTTCGGCCACGAACAGGGCGATCAGTGTGAAGGCGGTGATCTCGACGAAGCTGGAAAAGCCCATCGGCAGGCCGAGGCGCAGGAGTTCGGCCAGTGCCGCGGGGCGCGGCGCCTGCCAGCGGGTGAAGAGGCGGTAACGGGCGTAGGCGGGATTGCGCAGCAGGTAGAGCATCGCGCAGCCCAGGGCGAACCAGGCGATGGTGGCGCTGGACGCGGCGCACCCGGTGCCGCCCAGGGGGGCGAATCCCGCGTGGCCGTTGATCAGGAGCCAGGAGAGGGGGATGTGCACCGACGTGGCGGCCAGACTGATGAGCATCAGTACGCGGGTCCGGCCCAGGGCATTTGCGAAGGCGTAGAAGGTGCGGTACAGCAGCACCGCGGGCAGGCCCCAGGCGATGGTGGAGAGGTAGTCGCGGGACTTCGCTTCCACCGCCGGGCTCATGTGGGACAGCTGCATGAGGCAGTCCGGATGGCGCAGGAAGAGGACCGCCGGCACGGTCAGGAGGAGGGCCAGCCAGAAGCCCTGCTGCAGGTCCGGACCGATGGCCTCGTGCCGTCCTGCGCCCACGTGATGGGCGACGGTGGGGGCGACGGCCTGGAGGATGCCCACCATGAGCATCGCGATGGCAATGTAGATCCCGCTGCCAACGGCCACGGCGGCCAGATCCTCGGTACCGTAACGTCCGGTCAGCACGGTGTCGCTGACCATCTGGGTCATGGACGAGAGCTGGGCGATCAGGACGGGCCAGGCGAGCTGAAGGATGCGTCGCGCGAGGGACGGCTCGGCTGAAGGGATGCGTGGGGCGGCGGGTTCTTGGGGGGTGGGCATGGGCGGCGAGTGTAACCCGCGTGCCGGTCGGACCTCATGCGAAATAGCCGTGGAGGTACCAGCCATATGGGGGCTCCAGATCCTGAAAGAGCCAGACCAGGCTGTCGTCGGAGCGCCGCGCGACGTAGTAGTCGCGCCGCACGCCGGCGCCGTCCCACCAGCCGCTTTCGATGCGTTCCGGGCCGGCGAGGAGGCGTTCCGGGGCGGGCGCCGTTACGGCACGGGGCCGGGGGAGCAGCCACAGGGGACGGGGGCCGGCGGGGGTGTGGACATCAGCGGGCGCGTGCTCCCGCCGGGGCGTGCCCCGTCGCCAGGCCTGCTCGGGGCGATGATCGGCATGGGGTGCGCAAGTGAATACGGCTTCGTCGCCGAGGCGGGCGCGCAGGGTGGCGAGGAGCAGGGCCGGGTCGCTGCGGGGCCCGCTGGGGGCATCGAACAGATCGGTGGCGGACGGGGCCAGCGGCCGGGGGGCTTCGGTCTCCAGGCGCAAGGCCTCGACGGGGGCCGTGAGGAGGAGGCGGGTCAGGTGTTCGCGGGCCAGGAGCTGGCAGCGGGACGGGTCGTTGGCCAGCTTGCCCAGAATGACGGGCAAGGTTTCCACGCCCGTGCCGGCGTATTCCAGGACCAGCTGGAAGCGTTCCACCCCGGCCTGGCGGGCGCTGAGCCAGCCGCTCAGGCCGGCGAGCAGGCGGCGCAGGCCGAAGAGCAGCATGTCCACCTGGTCGGTGGGGGCCGGCAGGGGGAGGCGGGCGCTGTAGCGTTCCGGTGGGACGAAGCTCGGGCGGGGATCAGGTGTCCGGCCATAGGCCCGGTCAAGACAGTCGGTGAGGGCCTGGGCGTGGCGGCGGGCGAGCCCGTGGCGGGACAGGTGGCGGAGCGCTCCGAGCCGCTGCAGCCCCAGGCCGGCGAGGAGTTCCAGGACGTCGGCGCCGGGTCCCGAGGCATCGTCCAGGACGGTCAGGGGAAGCGCGTCGAGCGTTGCCTGATCGTCGGTGAGACTGCCGACGCCAGGGGAAAGGCCCTGGCGTGCCTGCCAGCGGGCGGCGAGGGGGGTCGCCGCTGCACCGAGCCGGCCGGTGTAGCCGAGTTCGGCGAGACCGTCGAGCAGGGCTTCAGCGAGGCGTGGGAGACCGCCGAACAGGCGCAGGCTGCCGCGCACTTCCAGGAGGACGGCGCCCGGTGGGTCCAGGCTGAGGGTGCCGGCAAAGCGGCCAGCCCAGGTGGCGATCTCTTCGAGCGCAGCCTGCTCGAGATCGGGATCCCGTTCGGCAAAAGTGAGGCCGGGGGCTAGGGCCAGAGCACTGGCGCGGCTGATCCCCGGCGCCACGCCGCATGCCATTGCCGCCGGATTCGCCGCCACCACCCGTACGCGGGGGCGGGGGGTGAGGAGGGCGAGCGGCGTGGCATCAGCATGTCCCCGCGTGAAGACCTGGAGGGCCAGATCGGGCAGGTAGAGGGCGCACCAGAGCATGGGGGCGGGGGCGCGGGGGGACCGGGCCGGGCAGTTCGAGAGCGAGGGTGCCGGCGAAGAGGGGGCCGCGCCGTTTCAGGATGCGTATCTCCACGCCACCGACGCGGGGACGCAGGGCCAGGCGCAGCACGGCCGGGGACGCCTGGGTGGCGCAATGTTCCGGGCGGATGAGGAACAGGGGGGTGGCGCTGTCCTCGGAGGCCAGCTGAAGGCGGCGCAGCGCCGCCATGTCGGTTCCGGCGAGCCACATCAGGACGGCTGTGCAGCTGCGGGATGCAAGGGCCTGACGGGCGGCCCAGCGGGCATGCGCCGGGCTTTCGGTCTGGACGAACAGGATGCGTCCGAGGGGCACCCCGCCCGCTGCGAGGGCCGGGGCATAGGGGTGCAGGGGCGGCGCGATGCAGACGCTCCAGTGATCCTCGGCGGTGCGGGCGAGCAGGGGGAGCAGCAGTCCGAGTTCGCCGATGCCCGGACGGGGAATCAGGAGTTCGCTGAGGGCGGCGTTGGGCCAGCCGCCACCGGGCAGGCATGCGTCGAGATCAGGGAAGCCGCTGGGGATGCCCGCTTCTGCCGGCACGGCCAGACGGTCGCCACGCCAGACCAGGTGGCCTGGCAGGCTGTCGACGGCGTGGAGGCGGGCGGAGGCGGACATGGTGTGTCAGGCGCGGAGCGTGCTCGATGGTTGGCGATGTCTGTGATGCGGGCGGATCAAATGCTTCAGAACGATTGGCTGACGGGCTCTGTCCGTTCTGCCGGGCCATTCTCCACACGCGGGGCGTGCAGGGCCCCGTGAGGGATGTCAGACCGGCTGAGCGCGGTCGGCAGCGATCAGAGCGGCTCACTGCGGATCAGGCCGACCGCAAGCCCTTCGATTTCCAGGAGGTCCCTGCGGGTGTCGACGACGATGGGTTCGAAATCCGGATTGGCGGGGAGGAGTTCGACAATGGGGCCGCTGCGGGACAGGCGCTTGACGGTGACCTCGTCGTCCACCCGGGCGACGACGATCTGGCCGTTGCGGGCTTCGGCCGTGCGATGGACCGCCAGCAGGTCGCCGTCGAGGATGCCGGCATCGCGCATGCTCATGCCGCGCACCTTGAGGAGGTAGTCGGCGCGGGGGGAGAACAGGGACGGGTCCACCTGGAAACGCCCCTGGACATGTTCGGCTGCCAGGATGGGGCTGCCGGCGGCGACCCGGCCGACCAGGGGCAGGCCGAGGGCTTCGGTCAGGCGGATGCCGCGGGCGCGGCCTTCTTCCAGGGAAATGACGCCCTTGGCGGCGAGGGCACGCAGGTGGGTCTCTGCCGCATTGGGAGAGCGGAAGCCGAATGCGGTACAGATCTCCGCCCGGGTGGGAGGACGCCCCTCGTGCTCGACGGTGTCACGGATCAGCTGGAGGATTTCCTGCTGGCGGGCGGTGAGTTTTTCGGACATGGCAGACTCCTTTTGTGTAATTTTATACAGCTTGTGTGCTTTGGCAAGCGGTTTATGCAAGGCCGCCACTTTCCGGCCGGCAGACCCCGGACGGCATGTGACAAACGTCAAACAATGCGGACAAAGAGCTTGAGCCCCTGCGTGACTTGGTCTATCCATCAAGGACAGCCCCCGCAGCGGCCAGACGGGGGATCCACAACGACAGTGCGCGTGGCCCGGCAGGCCACTTCCAACCCCGGAGGAGACTTCATGCTGGTCAGTCCGTCCAACCCGACCGCCGGTAGAGTTATCCAGGCGCCTCGGTTAGAATCGCCCGGCGTACCCGAAGCCCCTTTCGTGGGTCAGCCCGCACCGCTTTTTGCCCTGCCGGATGCAGATATGGAAATCTTCGATCTCGCGTCGGCGCTCGCGTCCCATCATGTGGTCCTGTACTTCTATCCCCGCGACAACACCCCCGGCTGCACCCGTCAGGCCATTGATTTCAGTGACCACGACGGAGACTTTGCCCGGGAGCGCTGCATTGTCGTGGGCGTGAGTCCGGACGATTGCCTGACACATGCGGATTTCCGGGACCATCATGGGCTATCGGTGCAACTGCTTTCCGACGAAGACTACGAGGTATGCAAATTGTATAACGTCTGGCGCTCGCAGGAGGTGGACGGCGTGATGAAACAGGGCGTTCGCCGCTCAACTTTCATCATTTCGTGCGATGGTGTGCTCCAGCACGTGCTGCACGACGTCAACCCACGCGGCCATGCTGCGGAAGTCTTCAAGCTGGTCCAGCAACTCAACACAAGGAAATTCAATGCAAATCGCCAAGAACACGGTCGTCACGCTTGACTATCAGGTGCGTGATCCGGACGGCAACATGATCGACGACGGTGCTCACCCGCTGGTGTACCTGCATGGCGGCTATGACGGCATCTTCACCGTCATCGAGGAGGCCCTGCAGGGCAAGAACGTGGGCGAGCAGCTGAACGTCAAGCTGCAGCCCGACGATGCCTTTGGCGAATACGACGAAGAGCTGGTTCTCGTCGAGGATGCATCCCTGTTCCCGGACAACATCGAAGTGGGTATGTCCTTCGAGCGCGTGGGCGAGGACGGCGAGGACGAGCAGATCTACCGCATCACCGACATCGCCGACGGCAAGGTCGTGGTGGACGGCAATCATCCCCTCGCCGGGACCGCGCTGGTCTTCGACATCACCATCAAGAGCGTGCGTGCCGCGACGGCCGAAGAGATCGGTCACGGCCACGTGCACGGCGAAGGCGGTCATCACCACTGATCCGCAACACGGTGTGCCGGAACCCGAAGGGATCGACCGGCACCCGGATACCCTGCCGACGGGCCGCTCTGGCGGTCCGTTTTCTTTGCTTCGGACAGATCGATTGAAGAATCCATGAAAGGTCAGTCCCTGCTCCAGGTCGATGGATTGCGGGTTGAACTGCGTGCCGGCGGACGGCGTGTGTATCCCGTGGATGGTGTGCATGTGACGGTGCCGGCGGGGCAGACCCTGGCGCTGGTCGGCGAGTCCGGCTGCGGCAAGTCCATGACGGCCCTCGCCTGTATGGGGCTGTTGCCGCGGGGTGGGCGCATCACCGCAGGGCAGGTGAAGCTCGCCGGCGAGGCGCTCGAGCGTCTGCCGGAGGTCCGCATGCGCGATGTGCGCGGACGGCGCATGGCGATGATCTTCCAGGAGCCGGCGAGCAGCCTGAATCCGGTGATGACGGTCGGTGACCAGATCGGCGAGGTGCTGGTCCGTCATCGCAGCCTGCACGGCCAGCCGGCCTGGAACGAGGCCGAGCGTCTCCTCGCGGCGGTGGGAATCCCCGATCCGCGCCGGCGCCTGGGCGAATACCCGTTCCAGCTCTCGGGCGGCATGAAGCAGCGGGTGATGATCGCCATCGCCCTGGCCGGCGAGCCGGAGCTGCTCATCGCTGATGAACCCACCACTGCGCTGGACGTGACCATCCAGGCCCAGGTGCTCGATCTGCTCCGCACGCTGCAGGCACGGCGCGGCATGGGCATGCTGCTGATCACCCACGATCTGGGCGTCGTCGCCCGCATGGCCCATCGGGTGGCCGTCATGTACGCGGGCGAGGTGGTCGAGGCTGGCGAACGGGAGGCCTTCTTCGCGGCGCCCCTGCATCCTTATTCCCGCAAGCTGTTTGCCGCTTTGCCGGATGCGGGGCGGCGCGATCATGCCCTCGAGACCATTCCCGGTCAGGTCCCTCCGCTGGGGGCACGCCTGCGCGGCTGCCGTTTTGCCGAGCGCTGTCCGCAGGTCCGCCCGCGATGTCGGGATGCGCAGCCGGCCCTGCACGAGGTGGACGGACGTCAGGTGCGCTGTCATCTTTACGACGCGGAATCCGGCCTGAGCTGGCTGTCCGCCGAGGCGGTGCCGGCAGGACGCGCAGCCACCTCGCCGGACTCCCGGCCGGTGCTGGAGGTGGATGGATTGAAGGTCCATTTCCCGGTCCGCAAGGGGGTATTCCGGCGGGTGACCGGACAGATCAAGGCCGTGGATGGCGTCACCCTGAGTGTGGCGGCAGGCGAGACGGTCGCCCTTGTCGGCGAATCCGGCTGCGGCAAGACCACGGCGGGCAAGGCGCTGCTCCAGCTGGTGCCCGCCAGTGGCGGCGCGGTCCGCTACGATGGTCGTGAGCTGCTCACCCTTGCGCCGGCCGACTGGCGGCCGGTGCGGCGGGAACTTCAGATGATCTTCCAGGATCCTTTCAGCTCCCTCAATCCGCGCATGCGCGTGGGCGAGATCCTTGAAGAGGGCATGCGCTCCCTGGGCGTGGAGCCTGATGCCGCTCAGCGGGCGCTGCGCATCGAGGCCCTGCTGCAGCGGGTCGGCCTGGATCCGTCCATGCGCGACCGCTTTCCCCACGAATTTTCAGGGGGGCAGCGTCAGCGCATCGCCATTGCCCGGGCCCTCGCGGTGTCGCCGCGGCTGATCGTCTGCGATGAGCCGACAAGTGCCCTGGACGTCTCGGTGCAGGCTCAGATCCTCAATCTCCTCAAGGATCTGCAGGGGGAATTCGGCTTGTCCTACCTGTTCATCACCCATAACCTGGCGGTGGTGGATTATCTGGCCCATCAGGTGGCGGTGATGTACCTGGGGCGCATCGTGGAGCGCGGTCGGGCCGAGGAGGTGCTGCGGGATGCGCGCCACCCCTATACCCGCATGCTGCTTGCGGCCGTACCGAAGGTGTCCGGGCCGGTTTTGACGGCGGAGCAGGGGGCCGGTGAGGCGATCGATCTGCCGTCTCCGCTGAGTCCGCCGGCAGGCTGTCATTTTCATCCCCGCTGCAGCGAGGCTACGGTCGCGTGCCGCGAGATCTACCCGGACGAGACCCGCCTGTCGCCCACCCGGGTGGTGCGCTGCCATCTGTACGCATCGTGACCGGGCGGCGTTGAACGACAGGCAGGGGTTTGACCTCTGCCGCGTGTCCCGCCGGCGCTGGCGGCACGGGCAGGGCGCCCCGGGTGTCGTCTCCCGACTGCCGTTCAGCGGCGCTTGTGTGGCGCTGCCGGTGCAGCCTTGGCAGGCGGCGCAGACTTGGTCGCCGGGGCGGCGGCCCTGCCTGGAGCAGGTGCACCGCGATGGGCGCCTGCCGGGGGCGGCGTGACCACCACGCGGCGTTCCACCACCATCGGCCGTCCGTTGTGGCCCCGCACCACGGTCCGCTGGATCAGGGTGCGTCCGGCCGGGGGCGGCTCGACGGCACCGGCCTGGGGATGGGTCGGCAGCATATTGGCCAGAGCGATGCGCTCGCCCGGCGCCTCGGACGGCACGATCAAGGTATAGCCACTGCCGATGCGGGCGCGGGGCGACAGGCCATTGACCTGGCGCAGGCGGCTCGACGAGATGCCGAAGCGGTCGGCCACCCCTTCGAGGCCTTCACCTTCCTGGAGTTCGTAGGTGCGCCAGGTGGCCGTGGAGGGGTCGTGGGTTTCCAGGTTGTTGAGGAAGATCTCCAGCTTTTCCGCCGGAATCACCAGGGATTGGGTGCCGTTCTTGGGCAGGACCGGGCGCTTGTAACCCGGATTGAGGGCAAGGATTTCATCCACCGGCGTCTCGGCCAGGCGCGCCGCGGTGGCCAGGTCGAGGCTCACGCGGCTCTCGACGGTGACGAAATAGGGCCGGTTGGCGATGGGCGGCAGGGTGATGCCGAAGAGCTCCGGCTGGGCGATGATGTTCTTGAGCGCCTGCAGCTTGGGCACGTAGTAGCGGGTTTCCCCCGGCATGTTCAGATACTGGTATTCGGTAGGCAGGCCGGCGGCGCGGTTCTTGGCGATGGCCCGGCCGACGGCGCCTTCGCCCCAGTTGTAGGAGGCCAGCGCCAATTGCCAGTCGCCGTGCATCTCGTAGATGGTCTGCAGGTAGTCGAGGGCCGCGCTGGTGGAGGCCACCACGTCGCGGCGCTCGTCCACCCACCAGTTCTGTTCCAGCTTGTAGTTTTTGCCGGTGGACGGGATGAACTGCCACAGACCGGAGGCCTGGGCCGGGGACAGGGCGGTGGGATTAAAGGCGCTCTCCACCATGGGCAGGAGGGCCAACTCGGTGGGCATGCCGCGGCGTTCGAGTTCCTCGACGATATGGAACAGGTAGCGCTGGCCGCGGGAGAACATCTGGCGCAGGGCGCCGGGACGGTTGATGTAATAGATCTGCCGGTCTGTCACCAGGTCGGTGTTGAGGTCCGGCATGGAAAAGCCGCGGCGGATGCGATCCCAGAGATCGTTGGGCTCGATGGTCAGGTCGACGGTTGGAACCTTGACATGCTGCTCGCGGACTTCAAAGGCCTTGGGTGCCTGCAGGCCCACGGCATCGGACAGGGACGTGGCCTGGGCCAGTTGCAGCGGCACATCGGGCACGCCGTCAGCCAGGGCCGGGCCCACACCCACGAGCAGCACCCACAGCGCGATAACTCTCTGAAACATTGGGTTTCGCCGCGCAGGGACAAAGGGCGGATTCTATCCCCCGGGGGCAGGAGGGTCAAACCGGCCCCGGTGCCATTGGTCCACCGGCGAGCCATGAAGGGAGAGGGGGACGGAAACTACGGATTGTGGCGTGAATCCGTTAAAGTAACGATTTCGTACAGCGGGTGCCCAGAGCGCCCGCCCCGCCCGAGACCGCCCGCCAGGACCGATAGCCGCCGTGAGAGCCCTGTTGATCGAGGATACCCTGACCAGCGCCACGCTGGTGTCGCATCAACTGCGCAATATCGGTATCGAGCCGATCCTTGCCCGCGACGGTGAGCGGGGCATCGAGCTGTTCAAGCAGGAGCGCCCGGACCTGGTGCTGCTCGACGTGATCCTGCCCGGCATGGATGGTTTCGAGGTGGCCCGGCGCATCCGCCAGCTGGAACAGGCGGGCGAGTGGACGCCCATCATCTTCCTGACCGCCCGCACCGGCGACGAAGACCTGGAAAAGGGCATCGCGGTGGGCGGGGACGACTACCTCATCAAGCCCGTGTCTGAGACCGTGCTGGCTGCCAAGGTCCGTGCCATGCAGCGCATCGCCCAGATGCGCTACTCCCTGCTGGTGCTGACCCGCAAGCTCGACGAGGCCAACCAGGAGCTCACCCGCCTGTCGTCCCTCGATGGACTCACCGCCATCGCCAACCGGCGCCAGTTCGACGAGACCCTGCAACGGGAATGGCGGCGAGCATCCCGCCAGGGCAAGCCGGTGTCGCTGCTGTTCTGCGATGTGGATTTCTTCAAGCAGTTCAACGACGGTTACGGCCACCAGGTGGGTGACGAGTGCCTCAAGGCGGTGGCCCGTACACTCAAGGACGTCCTGCGCCGCCCGGCCGACATGGTGGCCCGCTATGGCGGCGAGGAGTTTGCAGCCGTGTTGCCCGACACCGACATCGCCGGGGCCCTGCAGGTGGCCGAAGCCCTGCGGGCGGCCGTGGAGGCGCTGGGCATCACCCACCGTTTCTCCCGCGCAACCAAGGTGGTGACCATCAGCGTCGGGGCGGCGACGGCCGTGCCTGCCCGCCAGGACGGCAGTCCCATGCCCTTGCTCAAGATGGCCGACGAGGCCCTTTACGCGGCCAAGGAGAACGGTCGCAACCGGGTGGCGACGGTGGCACCGCGGGCCGTCTGAGGGCGCCCGCCGGCTCACGCGTCAGAAACGATTCTTCCAGCCGCGGATCGCCGCGAAGACCGCGGCCGGCGTGGCGTCCCCCTCGAGCCCGTGAGCCCGCGCCGCTGCGATGACGGCGGGCTCGCGGCTGCGCAGGAAGGGATTGACGAGGCGCTCGCCCCCCAGCCGGAAGGGCACGGTCGGCAGATCGCGCGCCCGCAAGGCCTGACACTCGGCGACGCGGGCGGCAATGGCCGGGTTGTCAGGTTCGACGGCGGCGGCGAATTTCAGGTTGGACAGGGTGTATTCGTGAGCGCAGTACACCTGCGTGTCGTCCGGCAGCGCGGCGATCCGCGCCAGGGACGCGAAGAGCTGCGCCAACGTGCCATCGAAGACCCGCCCGCAGCCGGACGCGAACAGGGTGTCGCCGCAGAACAGGGCGGGCGCCGCGTAGTAGGCCAGATGGCCGGCCGTGTGGCCGGGCACATGCAGAACCTCAAAAGTGGCGTTGATTTCCGGGATGGTGACGACATCGCCCTCACCGACCGGATGGGTCAGGCCCGCGACCGGCAGCCCGTCGCGCGGTCCATAGACGGGCACCGGTGCCGCCGCGGTCAGCGCCGCGACGCCGCCGGCGTGGTCGTCGTGATGGTGCGTGGTGAGAATGGCTGCCAGCTGCAGCCCCTCGGCGGCCAGACAGGCCTGTACGGGCGCTGCATCGCCCGGATCGACCACCACGGCGTGGCGGCCCGCGCGCAGCAGCCAGATAAAGTTATCGCTGAAGGCGTGAAGAGGGATAATGTCCATCCGCGCATTCTAGCCCCTGTCCCCGATCCTGCCGATGTCTCCTGCCGAATCCTTTCCCGGTCTGCACGCATGGCTCGAGACACCGCTCGGGCGGTACGTCATGGACTGGGAAGCGGATCGCCATGACCGGGTCGTGGCCGACATCTTCGGCTACAACGCGGTTCAGCTGGGCATTCCCGAATTCGATTTCCTGCGGGCCAATCGCATGCCCTTCCGCTGCAAGGCGGGGGTGGGGGACGTCCGGGTACAGGCCGACTATGGCGCGCTGCCCTTCGCGGCCAACAGCCTCGATCTGGTGGTGCTGCCCCACGTGCTGGAATTTGCGGCCCATCCGCACCAGGTGTTGCGGGAGGTGGAGCGGGTGCTGGTGGCGGACGGTCAGGTGGTCATCACCGGCTTCAACCCCTACAGCCTGTTCGGCCTGCGGCGGCTGGCTGCCGGGGAATGCATGGGCTATCCGTGGCATGGCCAGTACCTCAGCCAGCACCGCCTGAAGGACTGGCTGGCGCTGCTGGGCTTCGAGATGCGCCTGTGCGACGCTGGCTGCTACATTCCCGGCGTGGAGCAGGAACAATGGATCGAGCGCCTGCGCCTCCTCGACCGGGCGGGCCGCCGCTGGTGGCCCTTCATGGGCGGTGTGTACATGGTGCAGGCGATCAAGCGGGTGCAGGGCATGCGCCTCATCATGCCCCGCTGGGACCGCAAGGCGGGCGCCCGGGCGCTGGCCCCGCTGGTACAGAAAAGCACGGCCCCACGCGCGGGCTGTGCCCAACAGAACAGGAATGACGTTTATTTTGGACGAGATTGACATCTACACGGACGGGGCCTGCTCGGGCAATCCGGGGCCCGGCGGCTGGGGCGCGATCCTGCGCAGTGGCGCCCACGAGAAGGAACTGTGGGGCGGCGAGCCCGCCACCACCAACAATCGCATGGAGCTGCTCGCCGTGATCCGCGCCCTGGAAGCCCTCAAACGGCCCGTCGCGGCCCGCGTGCACACGGATTCCCAGTATGTGCAGAAGGGCATTTCCGAGTGGATCCACGGCTGGAAGGCGCGAGGCTGGAAGACTGCCTCCAAGGCGCCGGTCAAGAACGAGGATCTGTGGCGCGCCCTTGACGCCCAGGCCGCCCGACACCAGGTCAAGTGGCTGTGGGTCAAGGGCCACGCGGGGCATGTCGACAACGAACGGGCCGACGCCCTGGCGCGGCGCGGCGTGGAGGCGGTCCGCAAGGCAGGCGCTGCAGTGGAGGGCGCAGCATGAGACAGATCGTCCTGGATACGGAAACCACCGGCCTGGACTGGAAGGGCGGTGACCGGGTCATCGAGATCGGCTGTGTCGAGATTGTGGACCGCAAGCTCACCGGCCGGCACTACCACGTGTTCATCAACCCGGAGCGGGACATCGACGCGGGCGCCATCGCGGTGCACGGCATCACCAACGAGTTCCTGGTGGACAAGCCCCTGTTCCGGCAGATCGTCGAGGAGTTCGAGGCCTTCGTGGCGGGCGGCGAACTGGTCATCCACAACGCCAGCTTCGACGTGGGCTTCCTCAACAACGAGCTGGGCCTGCTCGGCCGGCCGGCGCTGACGGCCATCTGCCCGAGCGTGATCGACACCCTCAAGCTCGCCAAGGAACAGAATCCCGGCAAGAAGGCGTCCCTCAACGCCTTGTGCACCCTCTACGAGATCGACAACACCCACCGCAGCCTGCACGGCGCATTGCTGGATGCGGAGCTGCTGGCGGACGTCTACCTGGCCATGACCCGCGGCCAGGAGAGCCTGATCATGGCTCTGGATGAACCGCCGCCGCGGCTCGACGATGGCAGCGGCGGTGCGGCGGCCAGCGTGTGGCCGCCCCTGCGGGTGATCCTTGCCTCCGCGGCCGAACAGGCGGCCCACGACGCGGTGCTCGCCGAGATCGCCAAGGCCAACAAGGGGCACTGTCTGTGGATCCCGCCGGCGCCGCCGGCCGAGTCCTGAGTCAGCCCAGCGCCGCGGCCACCGCGTCGGCCAGGGCCAGGCAGCAGGTCAGTCCCGGCGATTCGATGCCGAAGAGCTGGACCAGACCCGCGATACCGTGTTCCGCCGGGCCGAGCAGGCGGAAATCGGCGGCAGGCTCGTTCGGGCCGTGGATCTTCGGGCGCACGCCGGCATGGGCCGGCACCAGCGCCCCGTCCGGCAGCGCCGGCCAGTAGCGCCGCACGGCCGGGTAGAAGGCTGCTGCGCGATCGGAATCGACGCGGTAGTCCGGCGCGGCGATCCACTCCACGTCGGGCCCGAAGCGCGCCTGACCGCCCAGATCCAGGGTCAGATGCACGCCCAGACCGGCGGCTTCCGGGATGGGGTAGATCAGGTGACGGAAGGGACTGCGGCCTTGCAGGGCGAAGTAATTGCCCTTGGCGTAACGGGCGACGGGCACGCACCGCGCCGGAAACCCCTCCAGTGCCCCCGCCAGCCTGATGGCGCCGAGCCCGGCGGCGTTGATTACGCTGCGGGCGCGCAGGGTCATGGGCGCCGTGCCGCCGGTGTAGAGCTCGATGCCGGCATCCGAGCAGCGTCCGCCCAGCACCGGCACGTGGGTGACCAGCGTCGTGCCCGCGGCTTCGGCATCCGCCAGCAGGGCCAGCATCAGGGCATGGCTGTCCACGATGCCGGTGTCCGGCGACAGCAGCGCGCCGGTGCAGGTGAGGGCGGGCTCCAGGGCGCAGGCCTCGGTGGCGGACAGACGGCGCAGCCCTTGCACACCGTTGGCAATGGCGCACGCCGCAATGGCGTCGAGCTGCGGCAGCTGTGCGTCGTCCGTCGCCACCAGCAGCTTGCCGAGGCGGCGGTGGGGAATCGCCCGCGCCGCGCAGTAGGTGTACAGGGCGTCGCGGCCGGGCACGCACAGGCGCGCGCGCAGGGAGCCCGGCGGGTAATACAGGCCGGCGTGGATGACCTCTGACGAGCGGCTCGAGATGCCACTGCCGAAGCGCGCCTCCGATTCGAGGATCAGCACCTCGCGACCCGCCTGGGCCAAGCGCCGCGCGCAGGCCAGGCCGACCACGCCGGCGCCGACGACGACGCAGTCGACCGTCTCCATCACACGCTCAGGCGCCCGTCCGGCAGGCCGCCGGCCGCGTCGAGGCGCTTGAGGGTCGGGTGCAGGTCGAGGCCCGTATCGGCCTTGAGGGCGGCGGCGCGGGCGAGCAGCGCGTCGTGGGACAACTCGATGGGCGCACCGCGCACCGCCAGGGCGATGGCGTTGCCGGTCTCGGACGGTGGCAGCATGCACAGGCGCCCGTCGAAGGCTTCGCGAATAGCGTCCTGGCGGCCCTTGAAACCGCGCTGGCCGCTGAACAGGTTGACCGCCATCACGCCCCGTTCGCTCAGGCGCGTCCAGCAGGCCTGGTAGAAGGGCAGGGTGGCGAGATCGCCGGCGCGGGCGTGGCGGTCGAAGCCGTCCACGGCGATGAGGTCCCAGTGGGCGTCGGTGTCCATCACGTATTGGGCGCCATCGCCGATCACCACCCGGAAGCGCGCATTTTCATCTGGCAGGCGGAAGAACTGGCGGGCCACGGCATGCACTTCTGGAGCGATCTCGACCACGGTGCACACCGCGTCGGGCAGGTGATGATGGACGAAGCGCGCCAGGGAGCCAGCGCCCAGGCCGATCAGCAGCACCTTGCGCGGCCACGGCCGGGGATGGAGCAGCAGGCCGGCCATCATCTCGCGGGTATAGACCAGCTCCAGCGACCAGGGCTTGCGCAGGCGCATGGCGCCCTGGACCCATTCCGAGCCGAAATGGAGGAAGCGGACGCCCGCTTCTTCACTGATGTCGATGGGTACACTCATGTTGGAAGAGGTGTATGCTGCAATGCAAAATTCCGGGGCCGGCAGACTGCGCGGTTCCGAACCCGACAGGACAGGAGTACAGCATGGTCAGCTTTGAAAACTACGACAGCGAACTGGAATCCATCGACATGGAGCTGGCGCGCCTGGCCCAGCTCTGTGGTATCGACCTGCGTCGCCCCGGTGTGGCCGAGCAGGTGCTGAAGGGCGATGCCAGCCTGTGCACGACGTCCAACCCCATCGCCTGGGAGAAGCTGCGCGGGCTGCTGGTGCTGCACTACCACGTGGTCCAGGAAGAGGCGTCCGAGGAAGGCAATGCGGTGGCGGCCGACAGCGTGCGCCGTGCGGTGGAGCGCGTCACCGCCCGCATGAAGTCCGGCCGTCAGTAAAGCCATGGCTCAGTCCCGCCGCGGCGTGTAGGGGCGGGACTGGAAGCGGAACAGGGGGCGTTCGCCGGGCGCCACTGCCACCTTCACCCAGCCCATGAAGGGCGAGCCGTAGGTTTCCAGGCGGGTGAAGTTCCGGATCGTCTCGCCGCTTGCCGGGTCCTTGAGGGGCTGGTCGATGCGGTGCAGATGGGTATCGCCGTGGATCAGCAGCACCTCGCCGGCAAAGGCGCGGGTTTCGGCAAGCAACTGCTTCATCAGGCGGTCGAAGCCGCGGGGATGGCGGCCGGCGCCGAAATCCTCGATGTCCGGGTTGGCCTGCATGGCGATCACCACGCCCTGGGCGCCATTCGCGCGGGCGCGGGCAAAGGATTCGGCGAGCCAGGCCTGCACGGCCGCGTCGCGCTTGAGGAATTCCTCGCTGGGCGCGTCGCCATACCCATAGTTGTTGGCGCTGCCGGTGACGTTCACCGCCACGAAGACCACCGGGCCGATCTGCCAGCGCTGGTTCTCCACGTACTCCGGAAAGTCTGCCGAGTCGGCCTGGGTCTCCAGGGCCAGCGCGGTCTGGCCGAGGGCGCGGTGGCCGGCCTTCGGGAAGAACATGCCGCGCAGTTTGCGCAGGCGCTCCAGGGGATCAAAGCGGCCGTTGCTGGCCCGGTGGCAGTCGGTCCATTCGTTGTCGCCGGGCACGTAGATCAGGGCATTGCGGGAGGTCTGGAAGAGGGCGAGGCGGTCGTCGAAGAGGACGTCGTCGCAGCGCTCGCCGCCGTTCTTGATGTCGCCGTCGTGGATCACGAATTCCAGGGGTTCGGCGTCCATCTCGGCCAGCAGATTGGGCAGGTGGAGGCGCTCGAAGCGGTTGTAGGGCGTGTCGCCGAAGGCGCCGAAGACGAAGCCGTCGGCAGCATCGACGACGGGTGCGGCGGCAAGGGCGAGGCCGGCGAGGGCGGAGGCGAGCAGGGTTTTCATCGGGTCAGGCGCTTGAGATCGTAGAGGGCTTCGAGGGCTTCCCGCGGGGTCAGGCTGTCCGGATCGATCCCCGCCAGGGCGGTGAGGGCCGGATGGGCAGGTGCTTCGGCTTCCGGCTCGGGCAGGGCGGCGAACAGGTCGGCCTGGGGGCCGGCGCCGATCTCGCGGTTTTCCAGAGCGCGCAGGCGGCGTTTGGCGTCGCGCACCACGCTGCCGGGAATACCGGCCAGGGCGGCGACCTCGATGCCGTAGCTCTGGCTCGCCGGGCCGTCCTCCAGGGCGTGCAGGAAGACGATGCCGTGGTTGTGCTCCACGGCGTCCAGGTGCACGTTGGCGCACTCCGGGTAATCCTGGGACAGGCGGGTCAGCTCGAAGTAATGGGTGGCGAAGAGGGTCCAGCAGCGGTTCTTGTCCAACAGATGGCGGGCGATGGCCACCGCCAGGGCAACGCCGTCGAAGGTGGAGGTGCCGCGCCCGATCTCGTCCATCAGCACCAGGCTGCGTTCGGTGGCGCCGTGCAGGATGGCGGCGGCCTCGGTCATCTCGACCATGAAGGTGGAGCGCCCGGACGCCAGGTCGTCGTAGGCGCCGATGCGCGTGAAGATCGCATCCACCGGGCCGATGCGCGCTGCCGCCGCGGGCACGAAGCAGCCCACGTGGGCGAGCAGCACGATCAGCGCCACCTGGCGCATGGTGGTGGATTTGCCGCCCATGTTGGGGCCGGTGATGAGGAGCATGCGCCGGGTGGCGTCCAGGCGGCAGTCGTTGGCGATGAAGTTTTCCACCTGGCGCTCCACCACCGGGTGGCGGCCGGCGCGAATGTCCACGCCCGGCTGCGCGCTGAACACCGGCATGGCGTAGTCGTAGCGGGCGGCGGCTTCGGCAAAGGCACACAGGCCGTCGAGCAGGGCGCAGGCGCGGGCGATGCGCTGAAAGACGGGGATCGCCTCGGCGAGGCTGTCGAGAACGGCTTCGTAGAGCAGCTTCTCCCGCGCCAGGGCGCGTTCCTGGGCGGACAG
>DAOQMM010000026.1:0-35117 GCA_035335645.1 Rhodocyclaceae bacterium
CCTGCTGGCCCAACAACTCGGCAATCTTGGCGTCGGACAAGGGTTTTTTCTTGTCCTCGGCTCCCACCAGCTGGCGAATCAGCGCCCGAATCGCCGTTGACGAGGCCGCCCCACCGGTGTCGGTGGAAACGTGACTGCCGAAAAAATATTTGAACTCGAAGATACCGCGCGGCGTGGCCATGTACTTTTGGGTGGTCACCCGCGACACCGTGGATTCGTGTAGATCCAGCTGCTCGGCGATTTCCCGCAGGGTAAGCGGGCGCATTGCCACATCGCCATAATCGAAGAACTGACGCTGGCGGTCAACGATGGCTTGCGACACGCGCTGGATCGTGTCGAAGCGCTGCTGTACGTTCTTGATCAGCCAGCGTGCCTCCTGCAGATGGCTGGACAGGGAGCCGCTGGCGCCCCGGTTGTCGCGCAGGATCTGGGCATACAGCTGGTTGATGCGCAGGCGAGGCATGGCGTCCGGATTGAGGCTCACCATCCAGGTGCTGCGGATCTTGCGCACGACCACATCCGGCACCACGTAGCGGGTATCGGCCTGGGAGAACTGCGCGCCAGGTCGCGGATTGAGACTGAGGATCAGGGCATGGGCGTCGCGCAGCTCATCGTCGGTGCAGCGCAGGGCGCGCTTGAGCTTGACGAAGTCCCGCGCGGCGAGCAGTTCGAGATGCTCGGCGACGATCTCCAGCGCCAGCGTACGGCCCGGAGACGGCGGCCGCGGTTCGAGCTGCAGGCGCAGGCACTGGCTCACGTCACAGGCGCCGATGCCGGGCGGATCGAGGCTTTGCACCTGTCTGAGGGCGATCTGCAGATCATCCAGGTCGAAATTGAGTTCGGGCGGAAGCAGAGGGATCAGGTCTTCCAGGTCCTGGCTCAGGTAGCCGTCGTCGTCGAGGGCCTCGATGACGAAGCGCACCAGCGCCCGATCCCGATCGGTCAGCGGAGTCAGGGCGATCTGGGCGTCCAGGTGGTCGCGCAGGGAGGGTACGGCGGCCTGGAATTCCTGAAAGTCGGACTCGTCGTCATCGTCCCGTGCGCCGCCGCTGCCGGCGGCCAGCCATTCACCGGCCTCGTGGCTGCTGTCGTAGTCCCCTTCCCGGTCGGGTTCGGCCGGGGCCTCCCTTTCCTGGGCGGCCTCGCTGCCGGCCGGCGCCATGGGCCCGGGGGGCTCGACGCGGCTTGAGCCGAGATCCCCTTCCGGCTCGTCCCGTTCGAGCATGGGATTCTCGAGGAGGATCTTTTCGATTTCCTGGTTGAGCTCGAGGGTGGACAGCTGCAGCAGCTTGATGGATTGCTGCAGCTGCGGGGTCAGCGCGAGGTGCTGGGAAAGCTTGAGCTGGAGACTGGGCTTCATGAGTCGGGACGCTCTCAGAGCCGGAAATGCTCGCCCAGATAGACCTGGCGGACCTGCTCGTTGCGGACGATGTCGTCCGGGCGCCCGCTGGCGAGCACTTCGCCGGCGTTGATGATGAAGGCCCGGTCGCAGATGCCGAGGGTTTCCCGGACGTTGTGGTCGGTGATGAGGACGCCGATCCCCTTTTCCTTGAGGAAACGGATGATCTTCTGGATGTCGATGACGGCGATGGGGTCCACGCCGGCGAAGGGTTCGTCGAGGAGGATCAGGCGCGGATCGGTGGCCAGGGCGCGGGCGATCTCGCAGCGGCGACGTTCGCCGCCGGACAGGGAGATCGACGTGTTGTCGCGCAGGTGGTCGATGCCCAGCTCACCGAGGAGTTCGTCGAGGCGTTCGGCGATGCGGGCCTTGGGCATGTCCTGAAGCTCCAGCACCGCCTGGATGTTTTCGGCGACCGTGAGCTTGCGGAACACGCTCATTTCTTGCGGCAGGTAGGACAGACCGAGGCGCGCGCGCTGGTGGATGGGGCGGTGGGTGAGTACCTCGTCGTCGAGGACGATGTCCCCGCCATCTGCCGCCACGAGGCCGACGATCATGTAGAAGCAGGTCGTCTTGCCTGCGCCGTTGGGCCCCAGCAGGCCGACCACTTCGCCACTGCCGACGTCAAAGGACACGTCATGGACGACGGTGCGCGCCTTGTATTTCTTGCGCAGATTGCTGACTTTAAGCAGGCTCATCGCCGGGGGATTCTTTCAGGACACTACGGATGATTTCGGTCGAAAAACCGCGACCTTGAAGGAAACGGGCCTGACGTGCCCATTCTCGCGCGTCCGCGGGGGGTGTGTCGAACTTTCTCCGCAGCACCGTGCGGGCCCTTTCGGGTTCGGAGCCACCGCAGGCGTCGTGGAGGGCGCTGCCGATCAGGTCCGCTGCCACGCCCCGGCGGGCCAGTTCTGCCTTGAGGCGACTGCTGCCGAAGCGGGCCGCCTTGGCGCGCACGTAGGCTTCGGCGAAGCGGGCGTCGGAGAGCAGGCCCAGGTCCGCGAGGCGGTCGAGTTCCGCTTCCACCTCGTCGGCGCTGCCCAGCCCATCAAGCTTGCGCGCGAGTTCGGCGCGGGAGTGCTCGCGCTGGGCCAGACAGCGCAGGGCCCGGGCGTGGAGGGGGGCGATCATCCGCAATGCGCCCGACTGAACGTTCTCAGGCAGCTGCGGCGGCGGCGGGCGCCACCCCCGGCAGCTCGGGCAGCCCGACGGCGACACGGACCTTGTTCTCGATCTCGCGGGCAAGGGCCGGGTTGGCCTTGAGGAATTCCCGGGCGTTGTCCTTGCCCTGACCGATCTTGTCGCCCTGATAGGCGTACCAGGCGCCCGATTTGTCGATGAACTTGTGGGTGACGCCCAGATCGATGATCTCGCCCTCGCGGGAGGTGCCCTCGCCGTAGAGGATGTCGAACAGGGCCTCCTTGAACGGGGGCGCGACCTTGTTCTTGACGACCTTGACCTTGGTTTCGGAGCCGATCACTTCGTCGTTCTTCTTGATGGTGCCGACACGGCGGATGTCCATGCGCACGGAGGCGTAGAACTTGAGCGCGTTGCCGCCGGTGGTGGTCTCGGGGCTGCCGAACATCACGCCGATCTTCATGCGGATCTGGTTGATGAAGATCACCAGGGTGTTGGTGCGCTTGATGTTGGCGGTGAGCTTGCGCAGGGCCTGGCTCATCAGGCGGGCCTGCAGGCCGGGCAGCTGGTCGCCCATCTCGCCTTCGATTTCGGCCTTGGGCGTGAGGGCGGCCACCGAGTCGATGACCAGCACGTCCACGCCGCCGGAGCGTACCAGCATGTCGGCGATCTCGAGGGCCTGTTCGCCGGTGTCGGGCTGGGAGATGAGGAGCTCGCCGATATTCACGCCGAGCTTCTGGGCGTAGGTGACGTCCAGCGCGTGTTCGGCGTCGATGAAGGCGGCGGTGCCGCCGAGCTTCTGCATCTCGGCAATGACCTGCAGTGTGAGCGTGGTCTTGCCGGAGGATTCCGGGCCGTAGATTTCCACCACGCGGCCGCGGGGCAGGCCGCCGATGCCGAGGGCGATGTCGAGGCCGAGGGAGCCGGTGGAGACGGTGAGGATGTCGCTTTCCACCTCGCCATCGCCGAGGCGCATGATCGAGCCCTTGCCGAACTGCTTTTCGATCTGGGAGAGCGCGGCGGCGAGCGCCTTGGCCTTGTTGTCGTCCATCTTGGTATTCCTTGCGAAAGGTTGTGCGGATTATGGCACAGAGTTTGCGTGCGGGTGGACGCGGCGCCGGAGCGGCATCGCGATAAGTGATATTTTATACAGTGATATGCCGGCGTCCAGCACAATCGTGCGGATCGCCCGCCCGCGGACGTCAGGTGGCGCGCCGCAGCAGCTCTTCGAGGGCGTGGATCACCGCCTGGCGACGGATTGTTTCCCGGTCGCCGTCGAACTGGACGGTGGCGGTCTGGACGGTGGCTCCGGGGCGCGCCCAGGCGAAGCACACGGTGCCTACCGGCTTGTCCGGCGTGCCGCCGCCCGGGCCGGCGATGCCGGAGATGGACAGGCTCACGTCGCCGTCGCTGTGGTCCAGCGCACCGCGCGCCATTTCGGCGGCGGTGGCTTCGCTCACCGCACCGTGGCGTGCCAGGGTCGCGGGCGAGACGCCCAGCAGGGCGCACTTGGCATCATTGGAATAGGTGACGAAGCCGCAGTCGAACCAGGCCGAGCTGCCCGCCGTGGCGGTGACGGTTTCGGCCACCCAGCCGCCGGTGCAGGATTCCGCGGTGACCAGGCGCCAGCCGCGGGCGGCGAGGAAGGCGCCGACCCGCTGCGACAGGGCGTCCAGGGCGGCATCCATCAGGCCACCAGCCGCACGCAGGCGGCCAGGACGAAGAGCGCGTAGCCCGCTGCCAGCAGGTCGTCCAGCATCACCCCGAAGCCGCCGCGGGTGCGCTCGTCCACCCAGCGGACGGGCGGCGGTTTGACGATATCGAAGAAGCGGAACAGCGCCACCGCCAGCACCTGCCAGGCCAGGGTCGGTGGCGTCAGCCACAGCACCAGCCAGATGGCGACGATCTCGTCCCACACGATGGCGCCGTGATCGGCCACGCCCAGGGCGCGCCCGGTGCGTTCGCACACCACGATGCCGGCCAGGAAGCAGGCGGCCAGCAGCAGGCCGAAACCCACGTCGGCCAGGGGCGCACGGACCAGCGGGAACAGCGCCCAGCCCAGCAGGGTGCCGAAGGTGCCAGGCGCCCGTGGCGCCAGCCCGGAGCCGAAACCGAGGGCGATGAAATGGGACGGGTCGGACACCAGGAATCGCGGCGTCGGCTTCATGAGACCTCACCGAAGTGATCGTAGCCGCGCAGCAGGGCGGGCCGGCGGACGCGGTCGGCGCCTTCGACGTACAGCGTGCCCGCGTCCGCGGTGATCGTGCCGATGCGGTGCAGCGACACGCCGGCCGGAGCGGCCAGCGCGGCGATGGCCTCCCGCCGGGGAGCGGGCGCGGTGAACAGCAGTTCGTAGTCGTCGCCGCCGGCGGTGCAGGCGCGCCAGGCCCGCTCGCCGTCGTCACAGGCAGCGATGAGGTCCGTCAGGGGGAGCGCGTCCCGCCGCACGACGGCGCCCACGCCGGATGCTTCAAGGATGTGGCCGAGATCGCCGAAGAGCCCGTCGGAGACGTCGAGCATGGCGGTCGCCTGTCCGCGCAGGGCGAGGCCGAGGGCGACCCGCGGCTGGGGTCGCTGCAGCGCGGCGAGGCAGGCGCCGAGGTGGGCGTCCGCCAGCACCACGTCGCCGCGCAGGTGGGCGAGGCCGAGGGCGGCGCGGCCGGGCGTGCCGGAGATCCACAGGTCGTCGCCCGGCCGGGCGCCGCTGCGCAGGACGGCTTGCCCGACGGGCACCTCGCCGAAGACGGTGGGGCACAGGTTGAGGGGGCCGCGGGTGGTGTCGCCGCCGATGGCGTCCACGCCGAAGGCCTCGCAACAGGCGAAGAAACCCTCCGCGAAGGCGGCGACCCAGGCCTCGTCAGCGGCCGGCAGGCTTGCGGCGAGGACCACCCAGCGTGGCGTGGCACCCATCGCGGCGAGATCGGAGACGTTGACCGCGAGGGTCTTCCAGCCCAGATCCCGCGGGTCGGTGTCGGCGAAGAAGTGGGTGCCGGCCACCAGCATGTCGGTGGAGATGGCCAGCTGCATGCCCGCCGCGGGGCGGATCAGGGCCGCGTCATCGCCCACCGACAGGTCGGTGTGGCGGGCCGGACGGGTGAAATGGCGCCGGATCAGGGCAAACTCGGAGGCCATGGCGGATTCCGCGTCACCCGGCAGGGCGTCAGTCGGCCTTGTCCTGGCGCGCGGCGCGGCGCTGGATGGCGGCGGCTTCCACTTCGTCGGCGCGGACCCGGCCGGCGAGCTTGTCGAGCACGCCGTTCACGAACTTGTGGCCGTCCGTGCCACCGTAGCCCTTGGCCAGTTCGATGGCTTCGTTGATGACGACCCGGTAGGGGGTTTCCGGGCGATGGACCAGTTCGAAGCTGCCCATCAGGAGGATCGCCCGTTCCACCGGGGAAAGTTCGCCAACGCTGCGGTCGATGAAGGGCGTGAAGGCCTGCTGGAGCGCCTCGGCGTTGCCCAGGGTGCCGCGCAGGAGGCCGACGAAGAGGTCCCGGTCGCACTTGTCGAAGCCGGTGACGCTGGCCATGTGGCTTTCGATGGCGCTCAGGCCGGACTGGTTGAGCAGCCACTGATACACGCCCTGCAGGGCGAATTCGCGGGCACGGCGGCGGGGCGACTTGTTGGGCGCGCTCATGCCAGGGCCTTCAGCAGTCGGGCCATTTCCACGGCGGCCTGGGCGCAGTCGGCGCCCTTGACCTGCATGCGGGCGAGGGCCTGGTCGTCGTCCTCGGTGGTGAGGATGCCGTTGGCGATGGGCACGCCGGTGTCCAGGGTCACGCGGGTGATGCCGGCGCCCTGCTCATTGGAAACCAGCTCGAAGTGGTAGGTCTCGCCGCGGATCACCGCGCCGAGGGCAACCAGCGCGTCGTAGCGACCACTCTTGGCCATGGTCTGCAGCGTGAGGGGCGCTTCGAGGGCGCCCGGCACGGTGGCGATGAGGATGGCGTCCGGCGCCACGCCCAGGCGCAGCAGTTCGGCGGTGCAGGCCGACAGCAGACCTTCGCACACGTCCAGGTTGAAGCGGCACATGACGATGCCGATGCGCAGGCCCTGGCCGTCGAGGCTGGGGGCGATTTCGGGGATGTTGTCGTAACGGGGCATGGGATGTCCTGCGGAAAAGAGCGAGGGCGGCCGCGCTCAGGCGTCGGGCGTGACGTGGCCGCTGAGGGTGAGGCCGAAGCCGGCCATGCTGGGGATCTTGCGTGGGCTGGCCATCAGCTTCATCTTGCCGACGTGCAGCTCACGCAGGATCTGGGCGCCGATGCCGAACAGGCGCGGGTCCCACTTCTGGGCCGGCCGCGGCACCGTGGTGCCGAGCTGGTCGAGCAGATCCTGGCCGCTCTGGGGGCGGTAGAGGAGCACCAGCACGCCGTTGCCGTGAGCGGCGATGCGGCGCAGGGCGTCGTCCACCGTGAAGCTGTGGCGGCCGGCGGCGGGGTCGAGGAAGTCCAGCACCGAGACGGGTTCATGGACACGGGCGAGGGTCTCCACGTCCGGGCGGATCTCGCCATGGACCATGGCCAGGTGCACCTCGCCGCTGGTGGTGTCCTCGAAGGCACACAGGCGGAAGGCGCCGTGGGGCGTGTCCACGGTCTTCTCGCTGACCCGCGTGACGAGCTTTTCGGTGCGCGCGCGGTATTCGATCAGGTCGCGGATGGCGCCGATCCTGAGCCCGTGGGTCTGGGCGAAGTCGATGAGCTGGGGCAGGCGGGCCATGGTGCCGTCGTCGTTCATGATCTCGCAGATCACGGACGCCGGCTCCAGCCCGGCGATAGCCGCCAGGTCGCAGCCTGCCTCGGTGTGGCCGGCGCGGATCAGCACGCCGCCAGGGCGCGCCATGATCGGGAAGATGTGGCCCGGCTGGACGATGTCGCACGGCTTGGCGTGGCGCGCCACGGCGGCCTGCACGGTGCGCGCCCGGTCGGCCGCCGAGATGCCGGTGGTGACGCCCTCGGCGGCTTCGATGGAGACCGTGAAGGCGGTGGAGAACTGGCTGCGGTTGTCCCGCGCCATCTGGTTGATGCCCAGCTGGCGGCAGCGCGCTTCGGTGAGGGTCAGGCAGATCAGGCCGCGGGCGTGCTTGGCCATGAAGTTGATGGCGTCCGGCGTGACGTGCTCGGCGGCGAGGACGATGTCGCCCTCGTTTTCCCGGTCTTCCTCGTCCACGAGGACGACCATGCGGCCGGCCTTGATGTCGGCGATGATGTCCTGGATCGGCGACAGGGCGCTCACGATGTCGCCTCCTCGCCGGATTCGCGCCAGGCCTGCATGCGTTCCACGTAGCGGGCGATCAGGTCGATCTCCAGATTGACCCGCGCGCCGGGCGCAAGGCGCTTGAGGGTGGTGACCTGGACCGTGTGGGGGATCAGGTTGATGGAGAAGTCGCGGCCCTTGACCCAATTGACGGTGAGGCTGACGCCATCCACGGTGATCGAGCCCTTGCGCGCGATGTAGCCGGCCAGCGCCGCAGGGGCGCGGATGACCAGTTCGTGGCTTTCGCCGATGGGCGCGAACTTCACCACCTCGCCGATGCCGTCCACGTGGCCGGTGACCAGGTGGCCGCCCAGGCGGTCGGCCAGGCGCAGGGCCTTTTCGAGGTTCACCTCACCGGGGGCGTCGAGGCCCACGGTGCAGTTGAGGGTTTCGCGGGAGACATCGAACTGGACGCGGTTGCCCTCGCGGGCGATGACGGTGAGGCACACGCCGTTGTGGGCGATGCTGTCACCGAGCTGGACGTCGTCCAGCCCGAGGGCGCCGACGTCGACAGTGAGGCGGACGCCGTCTTCAAGGGGCGCGACGTCCAGGATGCGGCCGGTGGCGGCAACGATTCCGGAGAACATGGCTTGGGGGGAGGTGATGGGGGAAAGTCGCGATTTTAGGCGATTTCCGTCCACGGCAGGCAGTTTGTGCGGCGCGGGTCGGTCCATCGCCGCCGCGGCTCATAAACGCGAAAAGCCCCGGACGGGGCTTTTCCGGTGGCTGGGCGGAAGGCTCAGAGGATCTCGGTAATGTGATCCCGGTCCTTGAGTTCCTTCTCGAATTCGACCATTTCCGGACCCAGGGCGTTGCGCGCCGAGACCATCCCGATGGGCAGCCCGCCTTCGACGACCGGCACATGGCGGAAGCCACCCTCGAACATCATGTGCAGGGCGTGGGCCAGAGGCTGGTCCGGGGAGGCGGTCTGCAGCTTGGCGGTCATCACCGCGGAGAGCGGGGTGGTGTCCGGATCCAGACTACGGGCGACGACGCGATTGAGCACGTCCCGCTCGGTGAACAGGCCTTCAAGCTTGCCGGCCGCGTCCACGACGACGATCGCGCCGATGTTCTTCTGGGCCATCGTCACCGCGGCAGCACGGACGGTGGTGGATGCGCTGGCGGATACGACGGTCTGACCCGCTACGACTTCGCGCAGTTTTCGATGCATGGTTGTCTCCTGATGGGGGTTTGATGGGGAAAACGGTGCGGGGGAACGACGCACAAAAGGGGCGCTCCTGGCGCCCCGTGCTTGCGACGTTCAGGTCCCTGTCTTGGGACCGGCCGGCTTGCTCATGTCTGGCTTGGAATTCTTGGTGGCGTGGTCGCCGCAGGCCTGGGCGGTCGTGGCGAAACCCAGCGCGAGCGCCAGCAGCAGTGCGATCGTACGAGTCATGACGGTGTCTCCTCCGTGATGCAACGATGCTTCATCATGGAACGGATCGCAGGGATGCGCAAGAGGGGGGCGCGCGCGGCCGCGCGGTCTCCCAGTCGCGATGCCGGTCAGTTCCGGAAGGGCTGTCACGGGGACCGGTCGTCGTGCTCAGGCAACCCGTCGGAGGGGTGCCGGACCCGCGCCGTCCGTACGGTGGGCGCCAGACGGAAGTCTGCCGCGCCGGTTCCGTCAACCGCCGTCGGCGGCGAGATGCCACACCTCGCCGATGGGCCGGGCGGCGAGATGCCCGTGGCGCAGCCACTGCAACGCGATGGGCCACAGGCTGTGTTCGAAGCGGCTGTGAAAGAACGCGAAGTGGCCGACGGTCCGCTGTCCGACCGCCTCCGGGGTGAGGTGCAGATGCGTGCGGTCGCTGCGCCGGTAGTAGCCGAGCAGCCGGCGGATGGCCTCGACGGTCCCGAATTCGTCATCGCTGAGGCTCACGGCGAGGGTCGCGGCGCGTACCGCGGCAAAGCGTTCGACGAGGGCGCGGCGTTCGGCTTCCGGCAGGACCCGCGCGCCGCTGCGCCAGCTGTCTTCAAAGCGGGGCTGGCGGGCGGTCCAGTCGCGCACCACGCCGCGCGGCGTGTCTTCCAGCCAACCGAGGCGCCGACCCGGGAAATAGCCGAAGACGGCGGTGAGCACGGGCATTGCCACGTGCCACTTGAGGAGCAGACCGGCACGCCGCGGTCGGGCGTAGTCGCGCCAATAGGCATATTGGGCACCCATTGTGAAGATCCGCGCCACGCACGGGCTGGACGGTGCCAGTCCGATGAGGAAGCCGCCGACGCTGTGGGCCGCCACGTGCACCGGCTGGCCGGGAAAACGGGCCGCCGCGAAGCGCAGGGCGCCCTCGAAATCGAGCCGGCCCCAGTCGATCCAGCCGGCCTCGAAGCCGCGCAATTGCGGCGGGCGCGATTCGCCAATGCCGCGGTAATCGTAGGTGATGACGTCAAAGCCGTGGCCGTGCAACCAGGTGGCGAAGCGAGCGTAGTAGCGGCAGCGCACGGAGGTGGCGGGATTGATGATCACCACCGGGCGGGTCGCTGCGGCTTGGGAATGGCATCCGGCAAAACCGCGCAGGATGTAGCCATCCGCGGCGGGGAAGGCGATGGGCTGCAGTGGGGCGTTGCCGGTGGACATGGGCGGATGCGGCGAGGCTGGGACGGGGGAATGCTAGGTCGGCCGATCCGGTCGCGCAAACGGAACTCCGGCATGGGCGTCATGCGGTCTGCGCATGGGCGCTCCGCGCGCGGGTGGCGTCAGTCGTGCAGGGCGTGGGCCACTTCGGCGAGCGCCGCGTCAAGGGCGTCCATCAGCTGGCTGCAGCGGTTGGCCTCGGGATCCGGCCCCCGCAGCACCTCGTCCAGTTCGATTGCAACCGCCGCCACGGTGGTGAGCCCCACGTTGCCGGCGGTGCCCTTGACTGTATGGGCAATGGGCTTGGCGCCCGAGAAGTCGCCCGCAGCAAGGCGTTCGCGCAGGGTCAGCAGGTGCTGCTGCAGACCGTCCAGGGCGCCCTCGAGCAGATGGAGGTAGCGCTCGCGGTTGTTACGGGTGATGCGCAGGCCGCGGGCCAGGTCCACGCCCTGTGCGGTGGCGAGGCGGTCCTCGGGGGCTGCTGCGGGCGTGGGGGCCGGCTCCACGGATGGCGGTGTCGCGGTGGAAGCGTCGATCGGACCTGCCGCCGCTGGCAGCCAGCGCAGCAGCGTGGCGTAAAGGGCGGCCGGATCCACCGGTTTGGCGATGAAGTCGTTCATGCCCGCCGCCTGACAGGCCGCCCGGTCGTCATCGAAGGCGTTGGCGGTCATGGCCAGGATCGGCCGCGCAGCCCAGCCGGGCAATGCACGGATCTGCCGGCAGGCTTCGAGGCCGTCCATCTCGGGCATCTGCATGTCCATCAGGATGAGGTCGTACGTGTTGCTGTGGGCCATCTCCACGGCGACGCGGCCGTTTTCGGCCACGTCCGCGTGGAGGCTGACGCCATGGAGCAGCTCCAGCGCGACTTCGACGTTGATCCGGTTGTCCTCCGCCAGGAGCAGGCGGGCGCCGGCATGGCGGGCGCGCAGCAGGTGCTCGGCCGAGGCAGCGGTGTCCCGGGCCGGGGCCTCGGGCGGCGGCATGACGCCCCGGCCGCGGCGCAGCCAGGCGGTGAACCAGAAGCGGCTGCCCTGCCCGGGTGTGCTTTCGAAGCCCGCTTCGCCGCCCATCAGGCCGGCCAGGCGTCGCGTGATAGCCAGCCCGAGGCCGGTGCCGCCATGCTCGCGGGTGGTGCTGGTGTCGGCCTGCTCGAATTCGTGGAACAGGTTGGGCTGCTTGTCGAGGGGGATGCCGTCGCCCTGATCCTCCACGGCGAAGCGTACGTGCATGGTGTCTCCGGCGTCCTGCAGCAGCTCGGCGCGCAGGACGATGGTGCCGTGACGGGAGAACTTGACCGCATTGCTGGCGTAGTTGAGGAGGGCCTGACGGACGCGGGTGACATCGCCCCGCAGCCAGCGCGGCACGTGGTCTTCGTCGATGACGATGCGCAGGCCTTTGGACGCTGCGGATTCGCCGACGAGGGAGGCAACGTGGTCGAGGATCTGGCCGAGGGCGAAGTCCTGATCGTCGAGGGTGAGCTTGCCGGCCTCGATCTTGGAGAGGTCGAGGATGTCGTTGATGATGGCGAGCAGGTGGCGGCCCGAGGCGTCGATCTTGTCGAGCCGCTCGGCCTGGCGGGGGGCGGGCTGGTCGCGGCGCAGCAGGTGGGTGAGGCCGATGATGGCGTTGAGGGGCGTGCGGATTTCGTGGCTCATGTTGGCCAGGAAGGTGCTCTTGGCCCGGTTGGCGGCTTCGGCGGCATCCTTGGCATGGGCGAGGTCGCGGGTACGCTCGTCCACCTTGGCCATCAGGGTGCGCTGGTTGTCGAGCAGGGCGCCTTCGGCCTGTTTGCGGGCGGTGATGTCGAAGCCGATCCCGAGCACGCCGAGGAGGCTGCCGTCGGGACCCCGCAGGGGCGTCTTGGTGGTCTCCAGCAACACGCGCCGGCCGTCGCTGGCGTAGGTGACCCATTCTTCATTGACGGACGGACCGCCCCGCTCCGTGGCGCGGCGGTCGTGCTCGCGGAAGAAGTCGGCCAGTTCGCGGGGTACGAAGTCGTAGTCGGTGCGGCCCAGGATGTCGGCTTCGGTCGCACCGAAAAAGCGCTCGAATTCGGCGTTGCAGGCCAGATAGCGGCCGTCGGGGGCCTTCAGCCAGATCAGTGCAGGGACGGTCTTCAGCACGGTCTCGAGGAAGCTGCGCTCCCGCGCCAGCTCGGCCGTGCGTTCGGCGACGCGGTTTTCCAGGTCGAGGCGGGTCTCCGCGACCCGTTCGGCCATCTCGTTGAAGGCCGTGCCCAGATGGGCCAGTTCGCGGCAGTCCGCCCGATCGGGCTCGAACGGAGGCGCCGGTTGGCCGGCGCCGACCGCGTCCACCACCCGCAGCAGCTCGCCAAGCGGTCGCGTCAGGCGGCGGGCGGCGTCCCACACCAGGATCAGCCCCAGCACGAGGAAGGCGCCGCCCAGGGCGACGAGCGTGTCGGTGACCTCCTTGACGCCTCCGAGCATGTCTTCCTGACGCTGGAAGTGGACGAGGCGCAGGCCCTGGGTGCCGTTGATCGGAACGTGGCGATAGCTGGCGACCACCTCGTCGAGCCCCGCAACGGTCAGCCGCAGGGTGCCTTCGAATCCGGTGCTGACGCCGAGCAGGGGCCGGATCGTGGTGTCGGTGCCGGGGCCCAGGGTGTTGACGAGGACTGCGCCGCCGGTGTCGGCGAGCAAGGTCTGGCGACGCGCCTCGTCCGGCGCGGTGTCGTCTCCGCTGTCCTCGAAGAGGAGCAGATCCTGGTTGAGGAAGGCCACCAGATAGCCCACCAGCTGCGTGCCGGGCGTGCCGTCCGGTCCGGGAGCGAGCATCTGGCGGGCGATGACCAGCTCGTCGCGGCCGCCGCCGCGGACCGGCAGCAGGCGGATCAGTTCAAGGATGCCGGGCTCCTGCAGCGTGTCGAGGAGCTCTGGATGGGCGAATGCCTGTCCGGCCTGTCCCTTCCCGACCGCACCGAGCAGCGTGCCGGATTCCGCCGAGATCACCTGGACCGCCCGGTAGTCGTCCGGGTAGGCGCGCATCAGGCGTTCGAGTACCCGCTCGATGTCGCGGGCCGCGTCGTCGTCGCGGCGGGCCATCAGGTGGCCGGTGATGACGCGGTTTTCCGCGAGGGTGAGCAGGTTGCCGCGGTGGGCCCGCAGGCGCGACACCAGGCGTGCGCGCTGGAAGTCGGCCCCCTGCTCGAGCAGCTGGATCGAGGTGCCGATGTAGCGCTGCCGTTCCCCCTGCAGGCCAAGGCCCGGCACGCCGAAGTACCAGCCGGCCAGAATGGCGCAGATCGCCAGCGTGAACAGCAGCGCAAAGCTGCGGCTGATCTGTGCCGAAAAGCTGGGCAGGCGGGACGGCGGGCGCACGATCCGGTCAGTCGGTGTAGTCGAACTCGGCGAGCCTGAAGCGACGCGGCTCGGCAAGGACCTGGTAGAGCCCGTCGTAGCGCAGGGCGTCGGCGATGGCGTCCCAGCGTGCTTCGGGGGGCAGCTTGCCCTGACCCGCGAGGAAGTCGAACTCCTTGCGCAAGGGCGGCGACGTGCTGCGGCCTGGAATCGCGGGCGCCGAGGGGATGTCGAGGATCTCCTCATGGGTGATGTGGGCGACCTGACGGTCGGAGATGGGGGGCGCCTTGCCCGACAGCGTCTGGGCGTCGAGGCGTGCCCAGGACACCGCCCGATCCAGGTTCGCCTGGGCGCGGCGCATCCACTCCAGCGCCCGCACAAAGCCGGCGATGAGGTGCCGGGCGGCGGCAGGCTGCTGCTCGGCGAAGCGCCGGTCCAGCACCAGGAAATCGCTGGTCAGGCCGCGAAAGACGATCCGGTTGGCGCGGTTGGCCGCGAGCGCTGCGCTCGGTGCCGGCTCCCAGGCGGCAAAGGCATCGATCTCGCCGCGCTCCAGGGCCTCGGGCATCTCGCTCACCGCCAGCGGTACGAGGCGCACCTGACGCTCGGACAGGCCGGCCGAGCGCAGGCCCTGCAGCAGGGTGTGATGGGCGCTGGAGCCTTCCACGTAGCCGATGCGTCGGCCCGCCAGATCGCTGACCTGCGCCACCCGGCGACCGACGATGGCGGTGGACGTCTGCTTCACCAGCCCGACGATGACCGCCTGGCCTCGCGCGCACGCCATCAGAGTCGGCATGTCCCCCAGCAGGCCGGCCTCCAGGCGCCGGTCGGCGAGCAGGGGCACGATATCGGCGCCACGCCAGAAGGCGTGGAAGCGGGGAGGCGTGCCGAGGGATTCGAGGGCCTGCCGCAGGATACGATCGCGGCTCATCACGGCGCTGATGACGCCGGAGGGCACGCCGAGGGGCTGGATGCCCACGTCCACCTCCGGCGATGCGGGGGACAAGCCGACGGGCGGCGTGTCCCGCTCGGCCAGGGCAGGCATCGCGATCGACAGGACCAGCAGGCCCAGGAGCAGTCTCGGTCGCACGTCGGAGTCTCCGATCCGCTGTGAGGATTGACGAGCTTGTCAGTTCAGACCGTTTTAACGGCCGAGCGCGACGATAACGTTAATTATTCCGAAAAACCAGTGGCATTCTTGTGGCCTCGGGGCGCGTCTTCCGTGCGGAGGGCGTTGGCCTGGAGTACAGTCGCCGGCGCTGGCGGAAGCGCCCTGCCGCGCCGGGCCGTCGGCTGTGTGTGTGGGACGGCGGCCGCGCGCCTGCGCCCCCGCGTCCGTGAATGCCCGTCAAGGAGACCCGAATGGACAGTCTGAGCGCAGCCCTGCAACGCCTCTTCGGCCGGCCCGGCCAGCCTCTGCCCGATCCGTGGCCGGAGTCCGGCGCGCTGCTCGAACCGGTGGACCCGGACGGGCGCGCGTGGGCCCTCGTGATCGGTCTGCCCCGCCCGGCCGGCGGGGCGATGGTGCGGGCCCTGTGCGAGGGGGCGACGGCTCTCGATCTGCCCGTGCCGGCAGTTTCCCTGGCAGGGGACGCAGGCTTTCACGTGTGGTTTGCCCTGACCGACCCGGTGCCGGCGGAGCGCGGCCGGGTCTTCCTGGAGGCCTTGTGCCGGCGCTGCCTGCCCGAGGGCGCGTCCCGAGCGCTGCGGCTGCCCGGCACCGTGGGCCTGACGGGCCTGTCCCTGCCGCCCGCCCGCGACGGCGGACGCTGGACGGCCTTCATCGACCCGTCCCTGGCCGGCATGTTCGATGGTGAAACCTGGCTGGATATGGCGCCATCTCCAGAGCGGCAGGCGGAGCTGCTCGCGGGTTTCCGCGCCATCCGCCCGGCCCAGTTCGACCGTGCGCTGGCAGAACTCGATCCACCCGGCGCCGTGGTGCCTTCGCCGCGGGGCGCCCTGGCCGGGCAGGTGGTGGAGCCCCCTGCGCTGAGCGGGACGGTGCCGCCCCTCGGGCTGGGTGTGGGGAGCGGCTTCGTGGACCCGCGCACCTTCCTGCTCGCCGTGATGAACGATCCGGGCGCCAGTGCCGATCACCGCATCGACGCGGCCAAGGCCCTGCTGCCTTATTTCGAACGCTGATGGCGGTCCGTCACCAGTACCGCGGCCAGTCCGCGTCCCGCGCCAGATTGTTATAGACCAGCGCCACGCCCACCAGCAGCAGGGCGCCGGCCAGGGTCGGCAGCAGCAGGAAGGACCAGCCCGGCTGGAGCAGAAAGACGATCACCGGATTCGAGCCCGCAGGCGGATGGACGCAGCGCAGCGCCATCATGCCCATGATGGCCAGCGCCACCGCCAGCGCCGCGGCCCACCAGTGCGGCCCGGCCAGACTCAGGCAGGCCAGACCGACGGCCGAGCTCAGGACGTGGCCCAGCACCACGTTGCGTGGCTGGGAGAATGGCACCTCCGGAAAGCCGAAGACCAGCACGCAGCTGGCCCCGAACGAGCCCAGTACGAGGGCGGCGGCAGTGCGTTCCGCCAGGCCCGCCACCACGGCGATGGCGAGGAAGCCGCCGAGACCGGCGAGCAGGATGGCGCGCAGCGGGGGCGCCGGCGGCAGCGGCGCGGCGTGGCCGCGGAGACGGTGCAGGAAAGCGGGCATGGCGGAGCTCCTTGAGGAGGGTCAGGTCGGGCGCGGCGCGGGGGTGGCCGGTCCGCTCGCCGGTCGGGCGATGCTACGGGTGGGCCATGTCCCTGATCTGCCGGACCTGAAGGAGACAGATCTGTCTACATCATCCCATGGCGCATCCGCCGGTGCAAGCCGGACGAATGACCGGCGCCCGCAGGTCGGGCTTTGCAAGCCCGGGTCGGCGCGGTAAGGTCTGAGCATGACCGCTGCCCCCCCCTCCCCTGCCGAATCCGCTGCCCCGATGCATTCCCGCTCCGAGCGCCGGGCCCATCTCGTGGACACGGCCCTGCGCCTGTTCGCCCGCGGCGGGTACCACGCCACCGGCATCGATGCGGTGCTGGCCGCGTCCGGCGTGGCCAAGAAGACCCTGTACCACCATTTTCCGTCCAAGGACGATCTGATCGTCGAGGTGCTGCGCGAACGGGACCGGCGCTTCCGGGCCAGCCTCGCCGCCTTCGTTGCGGCCCGCGCCACGCCCCGCGCGCGCCTGGCCGCGGTGTTCGAATGGCACGCCCTGTGGTTTGCCGAGCCGGATTTCGCCGGCTGCATGTTCCTCAATGCCGCGGCGGAGTTCCATGACGGGTCGGCCGGGATCCTCGCCGTCGCCCGCGAACACAAGCAGGCGCTGGAAGCCTGGCTGGCCGCGCTGCTCACCGATCTGGTGGAAGCGGAGCGCGCCGCCCCCCTGGCGGCCGACCTCAACCTCTTGCTGGACGGCGCCATCGGGACCGCCCTGGTGAGCCGCGACCCGGCGGCCGCAGCCCGCGCCTGGGCGCTGGCCGAGCGCCTGCTGCCCGCCAAATGAGGAGTTTCCCGATGCGCTCAGCCTGTCTGGCTGTGATCCTGTTGGCGGTGGCCGGCATCGCCCACGCCTCCGATGAAGCCCGTCTGCCCGGCGACGCCGCCGCCGTGCGTGCCGCCGATCTGGAAAAACCCTTCAAACTGAGCCTCGGCGAGTACCGCTACGGCGGCAACTTCAGCGGCCAGGACGTGAACCTGCGCTATCGCCGCGGCGACAGCTCGGCTTGGCTGGGCAGCTACCGTGACCGGGACTTCGGCACCCAGACCCGCGCCGGCGCGGACACCAGCTGGCAGCCCTTCGCCGGTTCCTCGCTGGCCCTGCAGCCCTCCGTGCAGCTCGCCTCCGGCGGCTTCGTCGGCGGCAGCTTCAGCGTGGAACTGGGCGAACCCTGGTTCGTGCAGGCGGGTATCGGGCGCACCAACACGCGGCCGTACTTCAACCTGAACTTCGACCCCAACGACGCCCAGTCCTACGCCGTCGGCTATCGGGACGACAGCGGCCAGACTTACTACCTGATGAGCGTCCGCGACGACCGGCTTGGCACTCGCCAGCGTCACACCCACGCCGTTGCGCGCTGGCCGGCGGGGCCGACGCGGCTCACGGTGGACGTCCTGCACAAGACTGGCGACGGCGACAACGGCCACGTGGACGCCTGGGGCGCCACCCTGGGCGTCGATTACCTGGACTGGTTCGTGCGCCTGGTGCGGGATCCGCACCAGAACTTCGGCGACGCCAACGCGACGCGCCTGACCGTGGGGCGACGTTTCTGAGACCCGCCGCGCTGACCAGGTCACGCAGATGAAGCCTGGGGCGCTGCCTACAGCGCGTCGAGCCCCACCAGCGCCCAGCCGTCCCGCGTCAGCGCGTCCCGCAGGAAGCGGGCGGTGGCGACCGCGTCCGGACCGTCGCCATGGACGCACACGCTGCCGATGGGCGTCGGCCGGCGCACGCCGTTCACCGAGATCAGGGCCTGCTCGGCGAGCATCGCGCTGACGTGGGCGAGGGACGCCCCGGCGCCGTGGATCATCGCGTCCGGGCGGCTGCGCGGCACCAGGCTGCCGTCGTCCTGGTAGGCCCGGTCGGCGAAGATCTCCGCCACCACCCGCAACCCGGCCTCGGCGCCAGCCGTGAACAGCGCCGAACAGGCCGGGGCGAGGAGGATCAGGCCCGCGTCGAAGTCGCGGATCGCCGCGACCACCGTGCGCGCCAGCGCCGCATCCGTGCAGGCCATGTTGGACAGGGCGCCGTGGGGTTTCACGTGGCCCATCTTCACGCCTTCGGCCTGCGCCATGCCGGCCAGCGCCGCCATCTGGTAGATCAGCACCGCCTCCAGTTCGGCCGGCGGCAGCTGCATGGGGCGGCGGCCGAAGCCCTGCAGATCCGGAAAGGACGGATGGGCGCCAACGCCCACCCCGGCGGCCCGGGCGTGGCGCAGGGTCGTGCGCATCACCAGCGGATCGCCGGCGTGAAAGCCGCAGGCGATGTTGGCGCTGTTCACCGTGGCGAGCAGCTCGGCATCGCTGCCCATCGTCCAGGCGCCGAAGCTTTCGCCCAGATCGGCGTTGAGATTGATGCGGCGGTTCATGGTCGGTGTCTTTCCTCCGGGTTCGTCTTCACCGCGCGTGCGGTGGCGAGGGGCGATGCGCTTCCGGGCCGCAACGGCCCGTGTGTCAGTCCTCGTCGCCGCGCAGCACACCGCCGACCAGGTTGGCGGCGTAGAGCGCCGTTGCATCGAAGCCGCCGGCGGGTGGTAGCGCGGAGAGGGCGGCTCGCCAGGCGGCGAAAAGCCGGGCCTGTTCCTGCCGGGCGCGGGCGGCTGCGGCGGCGTCCACGGCGCTGAAGCTGAGCGTGTCGCCGGGCCGCAGGTGACCCAGGCGGGGCAGGTCGGCGGCGATGACGGTGGCAATCTTGGGGTATCCGCCGGTGGTCTGGCAATCGGCGCGCAGCAGGATGGGCTGGCCGTCCGCCGGCACCTGGATCGCGCCGGGCGTCACGCCGTCGGTGACGATCTCGGCGCCCCGCGCGCTGTGGGTCAGGCGCGGGCCGGCCAGGCGCGCGCCCATGCGGTCGGCGGCGGGCGTGACGGTCCACGGCCCGGCCAGGAAGGCAGCGAAGCAGGCCTCGTCGACATGCTCGCGCTGGGGCCCGGCGATCACCCGCAGCGGACCGGCAGGGAGGCGCCACGGCCGACCGACCCGTTCCGGCCCGTCCGGGGCCGCACCGCAAGGCAGGCGGTCGCCAGCCTGGATCGGGCGTCCGGCAATGCCCCCCAGCCCGGCGCGGGCGTAGGTGGCGCGGCTGCCCAGCACGACCGGTACCGTCATGCCGCCGGACACCGCCAGCACGGCGACGCCGGCTTCCACGCGCCCCACCGCGAGGATGTCGCCGGGGGTGAGGGTGGCGCTGCGCCAGGGCGGCAGGGGCTCGGCGCTGCCGTCGCCGCGCAGCACGCGGCTCGCCCCGGCGCCGGCGAGGGCGACCCGTACCGGACCGTCTGCGGCCTGCAGGCGCGGTCCGTGGAGCAGGATCTCCAGCGCTGCGGCGTCAGCCGGCGCGCCGGCCAGGGCGTTGGCGGCGGCGAGCAGCAGTGGGTCCAGGGCGCCGGAGACGGGCACGCCCAGGGCGCGGTAGCCGACGCGGCCGCGATCCTGCACGCTGACGCCGAGGCCGCCGTCGAGGACGTGGAGGTGGGTCATGGGGCGGCCCGCAGGCGATCCGGGTCAGCGCGTCCGGCGGTGAAGTCGGCGGCCAGCGTGTCGAAGTCGGAGCGCGTCACGGCCTGCCAGCGCACCCGGTCACCCGGCGCCAGCAAGGCCGGTCGCGCGCTGCGGCGGACGTCGAAGCAGGGTACCGGGCAGCGTCCCAGCAGGCGCCAGCCGCCGGGGCTGGTCCATGGATAGACGGCGCACAGGGCGTCCGCCACGGCCAGGGAGCCGGCTGGGACGGCGGTACGCGGTGTGGCCAGGCGGGGCTGTGCCAGCTCCGCCGGCAGGCCGCCCAGGTAGGGGAAACCGGGCAGGAAGCCGAGCATCCACACGCTGAATTCCGCGCCGGTGAGGCGGGCGATCACGCCGGCGCGGTCCAGCCCGCAGCGTGCGGCGAGGTCGTCCAGATCGGGGCCGAAATCCTCGTCGAAGCACACCGGCAGCGTCCAGGTCGCGCCGTTCAGCGGCACGGCGTGGGTCTGGCGGGCGAGGCTCAGCAGGTGCGCGGCGAGGGCATCTGGATCGGCGTTGTCCGGGTCGAAGAACACTGTCACCGACGCGAAGGCCGGCAACCATTCGATCACGCCGGGCAGCGCGCCCGCGTCCGCCGCCGCGGCCAGTCCGGCGGCGAAGCCCCGCACGCGGGCGTGCAGGTCCGGCGCGATGGTCGTGCCGAATTCCACCGTGAAGGCGGTGTCGCCGAGGGGCAGCAGGCGGGGGGCGTTGGGCGTGGCGGACATGGGCGCGGGGGCTGTGCGCGGCATCTTACGCGCCGTCTGCGGGGCGTTCCAGGCCGGTGCGACGCCCTCGCGTGGATGAAGATGCTGGCGCCGCGGGTCCGGGAAGATCGCCTCCGTCGGGCAGGACGGCGCCTGTCGCGAAAGCGGATGGACGAGACCCGGGTTTCGTCTGTGCCAATGAGCACCCGGCACAGCGGGTGTGAGCCTGCCGGTCGCACCCGCCGGGCGGGTTGCCGCGTACCGGCGCGCGGCGCGGCGCTTACTGCCCGAGGGCGCCGAAGGCCTTCTTCGCCAGCCCGGTGGCGGTGCCCAGCGGATCCTTGCGGATCGCCTTCTCTTCCTCGGCGATCATCAGGAACAGCCCGTCCAGGGCCTTGCGGGTCACGTAGTTCTCCACCTTCAGGTCGTCCCCCTTGCCCAGGCCGAAGCTGCCGGCCTTGCCCGCCAGGGCGTTGTACTGCTGGGACAGGGCCAGCTTGTCGGTGGTGGCCTTGACGGTGGGCAGGAAGGACTCGAAGAGCTGGGCCGAGGTCTTCTCCTTGAAGTACTGGGTCGCCGCGTCGTCGCCACCGCCAAGGATCTTCTTCGCGTCGTCCACGCTCATCTTCTTCACCGCGTCCACCAACAGCACCTTGGCCTTGGGCACGGCCTGCTCGGCGGCGTGGTTCATGGTGGCCACGAGGCTGTCCAGATCCTTGCCGCGGCCCATGGTGCGCAGCACGCCTTCCACCGGCGCGAGGCTCTCCGGCAGGCCGATCTTCACTTTCGGGTTGTTGAGGAAACCTCCGTCGGTGCCCAGCAGTCCAACGGCCTTGGATGCGCCCTGGCTCAGAGCCTCTCGCAGGCCGCCGGAAGCGTCCTTGTCGCTCAGGTCCGCCAGGCCGAAGGCCCACGCCTGGGTGCAGATGACAAGCAGCAGCAAAGCTTTCAGAATCCCACGCAGCGTACGCATCGCCCAATCTCCTGACCGGTCTTAAATCGAATGTTGCCCAAGGCTATCACGCGCTTCATTGCCGCCCTGCTGTTTCTTGCACTTCTTGACGGATGCAGCGCCCCCGCCGCGCCGGACGTGAGCTTCACCACCCTCGACGGCCAGACCACCCGCCTGTCGGCGCTGCGCGGCAAGGTGGTGCTGGTGAATTTCTGGGCCACCACCTGCACCACCTGCGTGGGCGAGATGCCCAAGCTGGTGGACACCTACCGGCGTTTCGCCCCCAGGGGCTTCGAGACCGTGGCCATCGCCATGAGCTACGACCCGCCCGAGTACGTGCGCAACTACACCGCCAAGGCCGGCCTGCCTTTCAAGGTGGCGCTGGATGCCCGCGGCGAGGCCGCCCGCGGCTTCGAGGAGGTGCGCCTGACGCCCACCACCTTCCTCCTCGACAAGCAGGGCCGGGTGGTCCAGAAATACCTGGGCGAGCCGGATTTCCCCAAGCTCCACGCCCTCCTCGAAAAACTCCTCGCCGATCCGGCGTGAAGCGCCCCGTCCTGAGTGTCGCCCTGCTGGCGGCGGCCGGTCTGGCGGCCCTTGTGCTGTGGCCCCGCGGCCGCGAGGTGGACGGCGTCGCCGTGCGCCGCGCGCCTCTCACCCAGTCCGTCGTTGCCACCGGACGCATTGCCACCCCGGCGCGCATCACCGTCGGTGCGCCGCTGGCCGCCACCGTGCTGGCCATCAGCGTGCGTGAAGGCGACTCCGTCAAACCCGGCCAGGTGCTGGCCCGCCTGCAGGCCGACGACGCCGATGCCCTGGTGCGTCAGGCCGCCGCCGCTCTGGCCGAAGCCGAAGCCCGCCTCAGCCAGATCGCCACCGTGGGCGAGCCGGTGGCCGCCCAGGCCCTGGCTCAGGCGGAGGCCAACCTGCACGTGGCCCGGCGCGAGGCCGAGCGCTCGCGCCAGCTGGTCGCCCAGGGCTTCTACTCCCAGTCCCGGGTGGATGACGCCCTGCGCATCGAGACCAACGCCCGCAACGCCCTGGACACCACCCGCGCCCAGCTGCGCGCCCAGCAGCAGGGCGGCACCGAGCGGGAGGCAGCGCGCGCCCGCGTGGACCAGGCCCGCGCCCAGCTTGCCAACGCCCGTGCCCGCGCCGCCTTGCTCACCCTCACCGCCCCATCGGCGGGCACGGTGCTCAGCCGCAAGGCCGAGCCCGGCGACGTGACCACCGCCGGCAAGGTGCTGCTGGAGCTCGCCGAGGCCGGCGAGACCCGCGTCTATGCCACCGTGGACGAGAAGAACCTGCGCCTCCTGGCCCTCGGCCAGAAGGCCCGCGGCGTCGCCGACGCCTTTCCAGGCACGCCCTTCGAGGCCGAACTGTACTACCTCGCCCCGGCCGTCGATCCCCAGCGCGGCACCGTCGAGATCCGCTTCCGCGTACCCGCGCCGCCGGCCTTCCTGCGCCCGGACATGACCATCTCCGTCGAGACCGTCACCGGCCACCGGGACGCCACCCTGGTCCTGCCCAGCGAGGCGCTGCGTGAAGCCGACGGTGGCGCACCCTGGGTGCTCGTCGCCCGCGACGGGGTGGCCGAGCGCGTGCCGGTGCAGACCGGCCTCACCGGCATCGGCCAGGTCGAGATCCTGCACGGGCTGGTCGAGGGCGACGTTGCCATCCTGCCCGCCTCCGGCGCCCTGGACGGCGACCGGGTGCGCCTGCGCGAGATGAAGAAGCCCCGCAACACCCTGCAGGTGCCGACCGGGATGGCGCGATGAGGGCGGCTCGGAGAGGGGCTGAGCGAGGCGGGGCCGCGCGGGCTGGAACGGCGCGAGCTGTCGGAGAGCCGGTTTCCGCGGCGACCTCCACCCATGGACAAAGCCAAGCCTGCCCCGATACGGGCGCGGTTCAGCGGGCGGGCGTCCGCGGTACCGACTCCGTCCCCGGTCGGGAAAATCCCCGCTGTGCATTTTTAAATGGCCCGGCCGGATTTCGTCGCCTCTTTTTGAGGCAGATAAATGCCCGCAGCCCATTTAAAAATCCGGTGACCGGATTTTTCTGCCTCAAAAAGAGGCAAGAAAATCCCTTTGGCGCATTATTTAAGGGTCGTCACCCCTTTAAAAATCCGACCGGTACATTTTTAAATGTCTCCGCCGGATTAAATAATGCCCGGCGCCCATTTAAAAATGGTTGCCGGGTATTTTCGTCGGCAGCGGCGGGGGCGGGCTGGCGGTCGTCCGCCGCCCGCGTCACCCCGCGTTCCGCCGGGTCCGCCACCCCGGCTCCCGCCGGCGCCGTCCGATGACCCTCCGCCTCCCCTTTGCGCCCCTCGTGGCCCTGCGTTTCCTGCGGGAAGGGCGCATGCAGACCCTGCTGATCCTCGCCGGCACCACCGGCGGCGTGGCGGTGATCGTCTTCCTGACCCAGCTCATCACCCAGCTCCAGGCCCAGATCGTGGATCGGGTGCTGGGCAGCCAGGCCCACGTGGTGATCCGTCCGCTGGAGGAGGCCAACCGTCGCGCCTTCGCGCCCGACGGCATGGCCACCGTCGTTGAGCCGCGCGCCCAGCGCCTGCGCTCCATCGACCAGTGGGAGAGCGTTGCCCGCCTGGCCGCCGGGCTGCCCGGCGTCACGGCCGTGTCACCGGTGGCCACCGGCCCGGCCTTTGCGACGCGCGGCCAGGCCAACAAGTCCATCGCCCTGATGGGCGTGGACGCGGACCGCTACCGGCGCATCGTGCGCATGGAGGAATACATGAAGGCCGGTCGCTTTGCGGTGGACGGCACCCGCGCGGTGATCGGCGCCGACCTGGCCACCGACCTGGGCCTCCGCCTGGAGGACAAGCTGCGGGTGATGCTTCCCAACGGTCGCGACGAGCTGCTCCAGGTGGGCGGCATCTTCGACATCGGCAACAAGGACCTCAACCGGCGCTGGGTCTTCGTCACCCTGCCCCTCGCCCAGAGCCTGCTGGATCTGCCCGGCGGCGTCTCCAACCTGGACCTGACGGTGGCCGACATCTTCGAGGCCCGCCCCATCGCCGAGCGCCTGCGCGGCGCCACCGGCCTGACCGTGGACAGCTGGATGGAGACCAACGCCCAGCTCCTCGCCGCCCTGCGCAACCAGACCGTCTCCAACAACCTGATCCGCAGCTTCGTGGTCCTCATCGTTGCCCTGGGTATCGCCAGCGTGCTGGTGGTGAGCGTGGTGCAGAAGCAGAAGGAGATCGGCATCCTGCGCGCCATGGGAGCGCGCCGCGGGATGATCCTGCAGGTCTTCCTGATCCAGGGCGCGGTGGTGGGCGCCGTTGGCTCGGTGCTCGGCAGCGCCCTCGCCTTCACGCTGCTGCGGGTGTTTTCCAGCATCTACCGCAACGCTGACGGCTCGCCCCTGTTCTCGCCCCAGCTGGAGCTGCGCTTCATCGTCATGGCGGCCCTGGTGGCGACCGCCGTCGGGCTGCTCTCCGCCCTCATCCCGGCCCGCCGCGCGGCGCGTATGGACCCGGTGCAGGCGATCCGCGCATGAGCGCCCTGCGCCCCGCCGCCGCCGGCCCGGTGCTGGAACTGGCGGGCATCACCAAGACCTACAACCCCGGCACGCCGGTGGCCACCGAGGTGCTCCACGGCATCGACCTCAGCCTTGCCGAGGGCGAATTCACGGCGCTCGTCGGCCCCTCCGGCTCCGGCAAGAGCACCCTCCTCAACCTCATCGGCCTGCTGGAACGGCCCAGCGCCGGCCGCCTCCTCATCGCCGGGCGTGACACCGGCCAGCTCGACGAGGCCGCGCTCACCGCCCTGCGCGGGCGCAGCATCGGCTTCGTGTTCCAGTTCCACCACCTGCTGCCGGCCTTCACCGCCCACGAGAACGTGATGATGCCGGCCCTCATTGCCCATGGCGTCGCCGACCCGCAGATCGAGGCCGACGCCCTGGCCCTGCTGGACGCCGTCGGCCTCAAGGCCCACGCCCACAAGAAGCCCGCCCAGCTCTCCGGCGGCCAGCAGCAGCGCGTCGCCATCGCCCGCGCCCTGGCCCTGCGCCCGCGCCTGATCCTCGCCGACGAACCCACCGGCAACCTGGACACGCGCACCGCCGACGACATCTTCGCCCTGCTCCGGGAATTCAATCACCAGACGCGCTGCGCCTGCCTGATCGTGACCCATGACCCACGCCTCGCCGCCCGCTGCGACCGCACGGTGACGCTGGTGGATGGGCGGCTGGTGATCTGAGCTCATTCCGCCGGCGTGCCGCCTCCAGGTGGCCGGGCGAATCCGCGCGGGAGGCGCCCGCCAGTGGGACGCGGCGAGGGCATCCCGTGGCTCAGCGGCACGCCACCGGCTTGCCCGACGGGTCGCTGCATCCGCCGCTGTGACTGACGCCTTCGCCGCGGGAGTAGGCCGTCGTGCCCGTGTAACGGGTGCCGTCATCGCGGGTGGCGGCGCTCGAGTGGCTCACGCTGTCCTGGTCGTAGTGGGTGCTGCCCGCGTAGCTTCCGCCGGCGCTGCCCTGGGCGGTGGTGCTGCGGTCGCCATACAGCGTGCCGTCGGCGGCACGGCTGACGCTGCCCTGGCTGTCGAGGCTGCCCCGCGCGCTCCGGGCAGCGAAGCGGCTGTCACGGGTGAGCGCGCCGTCGGCTTCGCGGGTGAGGCGGCTGGCGTGAGCCGCGCTCGCACCCTCCGCGCCGCGGAATACCCCCGCGCGGGTGGAACTGATCTGGCCGGTGCCATCGCTTACGGAACGCCTGCCGTGGGCGAACGTGGTGCCGTGGGGGCCGATCCCGGCATCGACGTGGCGGGCGGTAGTGCCGCCAGCGGGGTTGGGATGCGCGAGGCGCTCCCGCGCATGGGCGGCGGCAGGGAGGACGGCGAGGGGCGCGGAACACAGGGTGGCCAGGATGAAGACAAACGGGCGGCGCATGGCGAGGTCCTTTCCGGTGGCGGTGGCGGGGATGGGGCGCAGGCCGCAGTCTAGTCCTGGACGCGCGGTGGGCATGTGTCGCGGGGACGGCGAAGTGTGAGGGGATGTACGGCCTCCGCCGGCCACGGGCGCGGAGGCGGGAGCGGAACGATGGGAACAAAAACCGGTATCCTCCGCCCATCCCCCACTTCCCCCCGGAGCATCATCGTGTCGGACACCCGCGAGCTGGCCAAGGAAGCACTTGGCACCTTCGAATCGGCCATCATGGGCATCGCCGGAACGGCGCCGGCCTTCAGCGTGGCGGTGACGACGGCGGCGATCGTGGCCTCGGTAGGCGTGCTGTCGGTGGGGAGCATCCTGTACTGCGGCCTGATCATGTTCGGGATCATGCTGGCTTTCGTGCATCTGTCCAAGATCTCGGCCCATGCCGGGGCGGCCTATGCGTGGGTGGGGGAGGTCTTCGGGCCGGTGTGGGGCTTCTTCACCGGCTGGGGGGTGCTGGTCGCGTCGACCTTCTTCATGGTGTCGGCGACGATCCCCGCGGCCACTTCCACGCTGGTGATCCTGATGCCGGACAAGGTGGAGGACACCCTGTGGGTCACGTCCACCGCGGCCCTGTGGCTCACGGCGGTGACCGCGGTGGTGACCAAGGGCATCAAGCACGCGAGCTACGCCCAGGTGATCCTGACCGTCATCGAGACGGTGGTGGTGCTGGCCCTGATCGTGGCGGCCTTTCTGGAATACGGCAGCCGGCCGGCCCATCCGCCGTCGATGATCTGGTTCTCGCCCTTCGCCTTCACGCCGCAGATCTTCGCCACCGGCGCCCTGACGGCAATCTTCTTCTACTGGGGCTGGGACGTGACCATGAACCTCAGCGAGGAGAGCAAGCAGGCGGCCGGCGGGCACACGGCGGCCGGGCAGGGGGCGTTCTGGGCGATGGTCAACCTGATCCTGTTCTTCGTGATCATGATGATCGTGGTGCTCATCGTGCTCAACGACGCGGAGATCGCCGAGGCCAACACCAACGTGCTGTACGCCATCGCCAACAAGCTCTTCGCGCCGCCCTGGAACTATCTGGCGGTGCTGTCCACCATCCTCAGCACGGTGGGCACCATCGAGACCCAGATCCTCCAGTTCAGCCGCAGCATGTTTGCCATGGCCCGCGACGAGATGCTGCATCCGCGCTACGCCCGCATCCACCCGGAGTGGCAGACGCCGTGGGTGGCCACCGTGGTGATCTGGGGCCTGGGGGTGGTGCTGCTGTTCGCGTCGTCGGCGCTGCCCTCGGTCAAGGTCATCCTGCAGAGCTCGATCCTCGCCATCGGTTTCCAGATCTGCTTCTACATGAGCCTGGCGGGCTTTGCCTGCGCCTGGCATTACCGGGCCAAGCTGGGCGAGGGGCTGAAGGCGGCGACGAGCTATGTGCTGTGGCCCCTGGGCGGGGCGCTGTTCATGGTGTTCATCGCGGTGTACAGCGTGCCGACCTTCGATCTCATCACCAACGTGTCGGGCATCGGCGGGTTGCTGATCGGGGCGATTCCGCTGATCCTCAACCGCAAGCGGGTGATGGCGGGCGCCTGAGCGCGGGCGGCGCTGCGGCGCGGCATCGCCGAAACTTGGGGACTCGCGCGACCGGCATCCGGGCGGCCTTCACGCGTCTGCCAGCGTACCGCCCGCTGTGTCGGGGAGGTTCGGCTCAGCCAGCGGCAGCAGGCGCTGCAAGGTCTGCACGTAGGTGCGCAGGGCCTCGCTGCCCTCGGCGGTGAGGGCGTAGCGGGTCTGGGGCCGGCCGGGGCCGGTGTCGCGGGCGACCGACACGTAGCCGGCCGCCACCAGCTTCTTGAGATGGGATTCCAGATTGCCGTCGGAGACCTGGAGCCCCCGTTTCAGTTCGCTGAAGCTGGCCTCGCCAGCGCCGGCCAGAAAGGCGGCAAGCTGGGTGCGCAGGGGCTGGTGCAGCAGGGGGTCCAGGGTTTCCATCGTGGCGGCTGTCAGGGCTTGAGGTTGAATTCTGCCCGCAATACGCCCGGCGCGCGGCTGTCGCCTTCGCCCGGCACGACGAACTGGAAGTGGCCGCCGATCAGGTCGGTGGCGCGGCACCAGGTCTTGCCGTCCAGGCTGGCCCACTGCTTGTAGGTATAGATGTCCTTGCGGATGCTCACCTGCAGGGTGCTGCGGGTGTCCTGTTCCATCAGGCTGCCATGGATGCGGGCTTCCACCGGCAGGGGGGCGCCCGCCGGGTAGTGGAGGATGTAGGGCTGGCCGGCAGGGGCGGCGTCGCCGAAACGGACGACGGGCAGCTGTGCCAGTTCGGCATCGGAGGGGCGGATCAGGCTGGCGCAGCCGGGCAGCACGAGGCTGACCAGGGCGAGGGCGGCAAGGCGGTGCATGGACGACTCCTAGGGAGGGGGAAAATCAGTGGAAGGGGTGGCCGTGGAAGTCCACCACCAGGGCGGTATCGACGCTGGGCCCGCGGCCGGCTTCGAGGCCCGCGCGGATCCACGGAATGGAGATCCAGCGGGTCTCCCGGGCGAGCTGCCAGGGGCCGCCGGGGGCACGCACGTCGCCAGTGAGGGCGCCGTCCCGCAGCAGCAGTTCCACGGGGCGGTCGAGCACCAGGGGCAGCACGGCGTCGGGGTCGGGACGGAACAGATCGCCGGACACCTGTACCCGCACCGGCACGCGGGTGCCGGCCGGGAGCTGGACGATGCGTTCTCCGGTCATCGTGCCGCCCGCCATGAACTCGGCCAGGGACATCACCGGCAGCTCCGGGGGCAGGCTCGTCGACGCGTAGCGGTGAGCCGCCAGGGGGGCGGCCAGGACGAGCACCGTCCAGCCGGCGGACTGGGCCAAGCGCACGCCGAAGCTGCGGGTCCGCCCGTGGTCCAGCAGCGCTGACAGGAGCGGCAGGCCGAGCCCGAACACGGCGATGGCGATCCACTTCATGGTCTCGAAGGGCAGCCGCGCCACCAGGCCGGCCACGCCGATCAGGATGATGGTGCCACCCGCCCACTCCAGCACTTCTTCGGAGAACAGGCCATGCACGTACAGGGCGAGGCCGATGAGGACCAGCCACACGGTGCACAGCATGTAGGCGCCGCCGTAGAAGAAGGTGGCGAAGGTGAACAGGGTGCCAACGCCCATCAGCAGCCACAGCAGCTTGACCACCTGACGATGGATGAAGGACCAGGTCTCGTCGCGGGCCTGCTTGACCCGCCGCGTCAGATGCCAGTCCGCCACTCCGACGCCGCCCAGCACGGTCGAGATGAACAGCAGCCAGGCGGTGGCCCGCCGGGACGCGTCGGGGATCTGCTCGGCGGTGAGGACGGTGTCGCTGCAGGCGAACAGCAGCGCACCGGCGAGGCCCCACAGGATCAGGCTGTGGCGCTCCATGCGCAGGTTGCGCTGGCCGCGCAGGAGCATGGACTGGATGGCGTCGAGCTGACGGGCGATGGGGTCGGCCATGGGCGGGCGTCCTATTAACTCTGTGACGCAGAGCTTATAACTCTGAATCGCAGAGTGTCAACGCGTGCCCCATGGAATATTCGCAGGGCGAGACCGACTCCGGTCCGGCGCCCAACGCCCGCGGCGCCAAACCTTGCCGCGGCCGGGCGTGGCGCGGCGGGGGCGCATCGATGGGCCGAGGCACGGCAGGCCTCCCGCGGCCGGCGGCGGTCGTGACGAAAGATGCCCCGCGCACCGCCGGTGACGGGCATTCCGTGGTCCGCGAATGTTCGGGGCCGTCCCGGAATCGGGGGACGGCGTGGGGCCATGCGGCGGCTGCGACCCCGTCCGCGGGGTCCGGGCGGTATCATCCGCCCTCCCCTTCCGCGTGCCCGCCGCCATGTCCGATACCCCGCCGCAGCGCTTCTCCGACGCCGACATCGCCGCCGTCTACCGGGCCATCGCCGAGCGCCGGGACATGCGCCATTTCCGCCCGGACCCGGTGGCGCCGGCGCTGCTGGAGCGCCTGCTGTGGGCTGCCCACCATGCGCCCAGCGTGGGCTACATGCAGCCCTGGCGCTTCATCCGCATCACCGACCGGGCCCTGCGCGAACGCCTGCACGCCCTGGTGGAGGTGGAGCGTTGCGCCACCGCGCGGGCCCTGGGCGAGCGGGAAGATGAATTCATGCGCCTCAAGGTGGAAGGCGTGCGGGAGGCGGGCGAGGTGATCGTCACGGCGCTGGCGGACGGGCGCGAGCGCCACATCTTCGGCCGTCGCACCTTGCCCGAGATGGACCTGGCCTCGGTGGCCTGCGCCATCCAGAACATGTGGCTGGCGGCCCGCGCCGAAGGCCTGGGCCTGGGCTGGGTGTCGATCTTCGATCCGGCCGAGGTGGCGACCCTGCTGGGTTTGCCGGAAGGCGCCCGGGCCGTGGCCATCCTGTGCATCGGCCACGTGGAGGCCTTCTACCCGCGGCCGATGCTGGAGATGGAGCAGTGGGCCGAGCGTGCGCCGCTGGCCACCGTGGTCTACGAAAACGCCTGGGGCCGGACAGGGACGGGGCCGGCGGACCCGGCCTGAGGCCGGGCGCGAAGGCCCCCGCCCGCGGACCGGGCGCGTTCCGCGTCAGCGGTTCACATCCACCACCACCCGCCCGCGCACCTGTCCGGCGAGCAGCGCCGCGGCGGTGGGAATCGCTTCGGCGAGTCCGATTTCGTGGGTAATGAGGTCGAGCTTGCTCATGTCCAGGTCGCGGGCGAGGCGGTTCCACGCCTCGATGCGCTCGGCGCGGGGGCACATCACGCTGTCCACGCCGGCCAGGGTCACGCCGCGCAGGATGAAGGGCGCGACGGTGGCGGGCAGGTCCATGCCCTGGGCCAGCCCGCAGGCGGCCACGGTGCCCCGGTAGCGCATGCTGGCGCAGACGTTGGCGAGGGTGTGGCTGCCGACGGTGTCGACCGCGCCGGCCCAGCGTTCCTTGGCCAGGGGGCGGCCGGGGGCGGAGAACGGGGCCCGGTCGATGACTTCGGCGGCGCCGAGGGACTTGAGGAAGCCGGCTTCGTCCAGTCGGCCGGTGGAGGCCACCACGGTGTAGCCGAGCTTGGCCAGCAGGGCGATGGCCACGCTGCCCACGCCGCCGTTGGCACCGGTGACCAGTACTTCGCCCTGGGCGGGCGTGACGCCGTGACGTTCCAGCGCCATCACGCACAGCATGGCGGTGTAGCCGGCGGTGCCGATGGCCATGGCCTGGCGCGGCGTGAAGGCCCCCGGCAGCGGGATCAGCCAGTCGCCCCGCAGGCGCGCCCGCTGGGCCAGGCCGCCCCAGTGGCCTTCCCCCACGCCCCAGCCGTTGAGCACCACGGCGTCGCCCACGGCGATGCCGGGATGGCTGCTGGCCTCCACCGTGCCTGCCAGGTCGATGCCGGCCACCAGCGGAAACTTGCGCACCACCGGGCCTTTGCCGGTGATGGCCAGGCCGTCCTTGTAGTTGAGGCAGGAATACGCCACGCGGACGGTGACGTCTCCTTCGGGCAATGCGGAATCGTCCAGCTCGCGCACGCCCGCGCGGTAGCCGGCTTCGTCCTTTTCGATGAGGATGGCCTTGAACATGTCTGTCTCCCGGTGAATGGTGTTGTCAGGGTGGCACGCGCCACGCAGCAACGATAGCCCGTTGCGGCAGGCAGGGCCAGTGGCCCGGGCGGCGTCGCGCCTCAGGGCGTCCACAGGGGCGCGCCGGCCGCGTCCAGGTGGGTGAGGTAGAGGCGCACGTCGAGCTCCAGCTGCGCATAATCCGGCGCCATGTGGCAGCACAGCTGGTAGAAGGCCTTGTCGTGTTCGGGTTCGCGCAGGTGGGCGAGCTCATGCGCCGCGATCATGTGCAGGAAGGGCTCCGGGGCCACGCGGAACAGGGTGGCGATGCGGATCTCCCGTTTTGTCCGGAGCCGACCGCCGTGCACGCGGGTCACGCGGGTGTGGGTGCCGAGGGCCTGGTGGACGGTCTGCAGCGTGCCGTCGTAGCGCACCTTGGCGAGGGGCGGCGCGGTGCGCAGGAAGCGGTTGCGGAGCGCGGCCACATAGTCGTAGAGCGCGGTATCGCTGCGCAGGCCGTGGGTGTCCGGGTAGCGCTGCTGCAGCCAGGGGCCGAGGCGGCCGGTGGCGAGGGCCTGGGCGGCCTGGGTGCGGACGGCTTCGGGGTAGCCCAGCAGGTAGGGCAAGGGGGGAGATGACATGGGGCGGCAGACGGCGGCGGGGCGGCTCATGATGCCGCCCCGACCGGGTTTCCGCCAGCCCGGTGGCCGTCAGCCCTTGGCGGCGAGCAGGGCCTGAAGCGGCGGGAGGCATTCCTCGCCGACCGGCGCGAAGGCGCTGAAACGCAGGTCGTCGAGCACCTTCCTGCCGGCCGGATCCTCGTGCATGCCGCACAGGATGGCCTGGATGTCGGCTCGCTTGTCGGCCCATTCGGGCGATACCATGAAACAGTGGAAGGCCACGCCGTCGGTGCTCTCGCCCAGCACCCGCAGGCTTGCGCGGGTCGCCGGGCTCAGGCCGGCCCAGGTCTCGTTGAAGACGATGCCCAGGTCGGCGCGGCCGTCGATGACGGCCTTGGCGGCGTTGAGGTGGTTGCCGGCGAACTCGAAGCGCGCCGCGGCCGGGTCGATGCCCAGCGTGCGCAGCACCTGCAGGCCCAGATCGTGGATGATCAGCTTGTCGGTGGCACTGGCGACGGTGGGGGCGTCCGGCACCGCGCCTTCGGTCCGGGCGACGATGACGGCCTCGTCCACCACACCCGCCGGCCGCGCGACCGGCACGAAGCCCTTGTCGCGGGCGAAGCACAGGGCGCTGTAGGGGTTGGCATAGACCACGTGGAAACGGGCGTCGAGCACGCGCTGGCGTTCGACGAGGAAGTTGTCCTGGGGCTCGAAGTGGATGCCGATGCCCAGCTTGCGCTGGAGGTAGGTGTTGAGGGTGAACCAACCGAGCAGGTTTTTGGCGGTATCGTGGGGGCAGACGCTCAACTGGAATTCGCTGGCCATGGGTCTCTCGTGGGATTGGGGGTGAAACCTCGACGGGCCGGACCGGGCCGGCGGCATCGAATCATTTTCTGGGACGATAAAAGTGGAATATAACAATTCCAATCGCATTCATGCCACGCATTCTGTCGGTGCCCGTGACATCCGTACGGCGGGCGGCCCCGGTTTGTCCGGGCGCGGCGCGGGCGGGCGCGCGCCTTTCGCCTATCTGACGCGGCTGCCGCCCGGCAAGGCGGTGCTGTGGTGTTACCTGATCTGGTACCTGTCCACGGTGGCCCACCACTTCGACCCCTCGCCCAAGCTGTGGCTCAACGCCCTGGGCATCAGCGGGGTGATCGGCATTGCCCTGATGCTCAGCGTGGCCGGCACAACCCGTCCGGACCGTTGGCAGACGGCGCGGCTGTTCATGATGCCCTTCGGCGTGTCGAGCTTTTCGGCGTTGATCAAGGGGCAGGGCTTCGTGCTGATCTTCCCGCCGACCTGGGCCGAATGCGCGGTCAGCGCCGGGGCCTGCGCCTTGTTCCTCGCGGTCGTGGCCGCCGCAAAGGCGCTGGTGCGGCAGCCGGGCACGACGCCTCAGTAGCCGCCGATGCGGCGCACGAGGGCGTATTCGCAGGACTTGAACACCAGGTAGAAGACCATGCTCAGCACGGTGCTGAGCAGCAGGTCGAGCAGTTGACCGAGGGCGCCATCCATGGCCGCCATGCTGCCGTGTTCCAGGAACAGGGCCAGGTTGGCCTTGAGCAGGGTCACCAGATTCAGCGACGCGATGCCGAAGGCGACGAAGGACAGCGCGAGCACCACGAAGGTGAGCCACGCGCGGGCGAAGACGAATTGACGAACGGTCTTGAGCATGGCCGGCTCCTGGGTGTGGGGTCTGATGTGCACCAGACCGGGCCGGACCGCCGCGCCTTACATCCAGTCCACCAGCGACACGCCGAAACCGATCACGTTCTGGCGGTGGTTGTAGTCGATCAGGGTCTCGCCGTAGCCGCTGAACACCTGCAGGTAGCCTTTCAGATTGCGATGGATCGGGAAGCTCCAGTCCACGCCGGCCGAGCCGCGCCCGGCGGTGGGATTGCCGCGCAGGTTGAGGCCGAGGGTCTGCTGACTGAAGCGCCACACGGCCTGCACGTCGCCGTGGCCGAGGTAGTGGGTGATGTCGGCGTTGTCGTCGTTGCCCGCGTTTTCATGGAGGCGCACCCAGGGGCGCACGATCAGGGAAAAATCGCCCCTTTCCACGCCGGCCTGGGCCATGACCCGGTTCCAGCTGCGGGACAGATCGCCCGCACGGCCGTTGGACTGGTGGTTGAGGCCGATGGAGAGCAGGCGCAGACGGAAACCGGCGCCCAGGTCCCGGTTGGTACGGAACACCGCCATCAGCTCGGGCTCGTAGTCGGTCTCGCGGAAGGGCGAGGAGTTGCCCTTGTTGTAGACCTGCCAGCTGGATTGCTGGGTATAGCCCAGCCAAAGGTCGCCATGCCGGCCGAACAGGCCTTCCCACAGCTTGGTCTTGAAGCTGAGCTGATACTTCGCCTCCACCGAATCCAGCGTGCCGCTGGTGGCAGCCGTGCCCAGGCGCGGCGAGGTGGGGGTGGGGTTGCGGGCGTCGCTCCAGCGCACCGGCAGGATGTAGCTGGGCTTGTAGGGGCGGAACAGGAAGGTGCCGTGCTTGTC
>DAOQMM010000027.1:0-29375 GCA_035335645.1 Rhodocyclaceae bacterium
CCCAGGAGCCGGTGAGCTGCTCGGCCTTCACGTCGCCGCCGTCCACGATCTTCAGCGCGTCGTAGAACTCGCCGCGGAAGTAGGCCTGGCGGCGCCCGTAACAGGACAGGGTAGACAGGGAGGTGAGCAGCGGGCGGGTGCCGAAGTTGCGGCCGAAGTTGCTCTCCACGCCCCACACGGCGACGACGGTGGCGGGGTCCACGTGGTAGCGGGCAGCCACGGCGGCGAGGGTGTCGCCCCACTGCTTGAGCATCGCCTGCCCGTCGGCGACGCGTTCGTCGTCCACCAGGCCGGAGAGGTAATCCCAGATCGGGGTGCGGAATTCGGGCTGGTAGTCGAGAAAATCCAGCACCTTGAGATCCGGCTCCAGGCCGGCGGTGAGGCGTTCGTAGCCGGCAGGCGAGACGCCCCGCGCGACGGCGCCGGCCTTGAGGCCCGCGACGCAGGGGGCGAACTGGGCGACATCGGCGGCGCGGGCGACAGGCACGCCCAGGACGAGGGCCGCCACGCCGGCGGCCAGGGTGGAGCGAAGAGTCATCAGCGGATGTAGGTCTGCATCAGGGCGAAGAAGCGCCCGTAGAAATCGGAATCGGTGATGGTCTCTTCACCGACCTTGACGAGGGATTCGCCGTTGCCGCCCAGGGGCAGGTTGAGGGAGCCGATGCCGGCGACGCTGACTCCGGCGCTGCTGGAACTGGCCTTGAGCTCGTCGCGGACTTCGCGGGCATTGGCGAAGACTTCGGTGCCGTCGCCGTCCGCCAGGCAGGAGAGGACGAAGTTGATCTGCACGTGCACGTTGCGCTCGGGCTGGAAGAACTTGCGCGCCTTGACCGCGTCGGGCTTGGCGTCCTCGATCACGTAGCCCTGGCTGAGCAGGGCGCGCCGGCCGGCGTCGCAGGCCGCGGTCGGCGCCACGTCCACCGCCACCTCGTAGGGCGAGTTGGTGTTGAAGCGCTCGCTGCGGTAGGTCAGGTCTTTCTTGGGGGCGCTGCTGCAGGCGCCAAGGGCCAGCGCGGCGCAGCTGAGGAGGAACAGAACGGGCAGGCGGGCGGAGCGGTGGTGCTGCATGGGCGGATCTCGTGGGGTGGGCGGAGGGTCGGCGCGAACCGGGCCGGGCGCGGAGGAGCCGTCCGCGCCCGGCGCACGCATTGCGATCAGTGGGCCTCGTCCCAGTTCGCGCCGACCCCCACTTCGGCAACCAGCGGCACGGAAAGTTGCGCGACGCCCGCCATGAGCTGGGGCAGCCGCTCGCGGATCAGAGCGACCTCGTCGTCGGGCACTTCCAGCACCAGTTCGTCGTGGACCTGCAGGATCAGGCGCGCCCGCACGCCGGCCGTTTTGAGCCAGGCAGACACGGCGATCATGGCCTTCTTGATCAGATCCGCGGCGGTGCCCTGCATGGGCGCGTTGATGGCGGCCCGTTCGGCAGCCTGGCGCCGCCCCACCTGCTGGGCGCGGATCTCCGGCAGGTACAGGCGGCGGCCGAAGACGGTCTCCACGTAGCCCTGTGTCCGGGCTTCGGTGCGGGTGCGCTCCATGTAGGCGGCGACGCCGGGGTATCGGGCAAAGTAGCGGTCGATGTAGGTTGCCGCGGCGGCCCGCTCGATGCCCAGGTTTCTGGCCAGGCCGTGGGCGCTCATGCCGTAGATCAGCCCGAAGTTGATCACCTTGGCGGTGCGGCGCTGCTCGCTGCCGACTTCCATGGGCGTGATGCCGAAGATCTCGGCGGCGGTGGCCCGGTGCACGTCCTCGCCGTGGGCGAAGGCGTTCAGCAGGCCGGCGTCGCCGGACAGGTGGGCCATGATGCGCAGCTCGATCTGGGAGTAGTCCGCCGAGACGATGCGGTGGCCGGCCGGGGCGATGAAGGCGGCGCGGATGCGGCGGCCTTCCGGCGTGCGGATGGGGATGTTCTGCAGGTTGGGCTCGGTGCTGGCCAGGCGCCCGGTGACGGCCACCGCCTGGCTGAAGCTGGTGTGCACGCGCCCGGTGCGCGGGTTGACCATCAGCGGCAGCTTGTCGGTGTAGGTGTTCTTGAGCTTGGCCAGGCTGCGGTGCTCCAGCAGCAGCTTGGGCAGCGGGTAGTCCTCGGCGAGCTGGGTGAGCACGTCCTCGTCGGTGGACGGCTGGCCGGTGGCGGTCTTCTTGACCACCGGCAGGCCCAGCTTGGTGAACAGGATCTCGCCGAGCTGCTTGGGCGAGCCCAGGTTGAAGGGCTGGCCGGCGAGGGCGTGGGCGTCGAGCTCCAGCGCGTGCAGGCGACGCCCGAGCTCCTCGGAATGCTGGGCGAGGAGGAAGTCGTCGATGAGCACGCCGGTGCGCTCCATCTCAAAGAGCACCCGCGCGGTGGGCAGCTCCACGTCCCGGTAGAGGGCGGCGAGGGCGGGCTCGGCGGCGAGCTGGGCGGACAGGGCGTGGTGCAGGCGCAGGGTGATGTCCGCGTCCTCGGCGGCATATTCGGTGGCGCGGGCCAGGTCCACCTCGCCGAAGCCGATCTGCTTGGCGCCCTTGCCGCAGACTTCGGCGTAGGTCAGGGTCTTGAGGCCCAGGTGACGACTGGCGAGGGAATCCATGTCGTGGGACTTGTCGCTTTCCAGCACGTAGGATTCCAGCAGGGTGTCCTCGGCGATGCCGGCGAGCCGGATGCCGTGGTTGGCGAGAATGTGGGCGTCGTACTTGAGGTTCTGGCCGAGCTTGCGGTGAGCGTCGGACTCCAGCCAGGGCTTGAGGCGGGCCAGCACCTCGGCCAGGGGCAGCTGGGCCGGCGCGTCGGCGTAGGTGTGCGCCAGCGGCAGGTAGGCGGCCTGGCCCGTGACGGTGGCGAAGGACATGCCCACGAGAGTCGCGACCAGCGGGTCGAGGCCGGTGGTCTCGGTGTCGAAGGCGGTCAGTTCGGCTGCCTGGATCTGTGCCAGCCAGGCGTCGAAGGCGTCCCAGTCGAGCAGGGTGGCATAGCCCTGACGGTGGGCACCGGGCGCGGCCGGCTCGGCGGACGGCGGTGGAGCGTCGCCGGCGGGGGGCGTCTCGGAGGCACCGGCGGGCGGGGCGGATTCGAGCTCCTTCAGCCAGCTCTTGAACTCCATGCGCCGGTAGAGCTCAGCCAGCGCCGCCCGGTCGGCCGGTCGCACCGCCAGATCGGCCGGGCCGACGGGCAGGGGCAGATCGGTGACGACGGTGACGAGCTTGCGCCCGAGGGGTAGGAAGTCCAGATGCTTGCGCAGGTTCTCGCCGACCTTGCCGCCCACCTCGGCGGCGTGGGCCACGAGGGTGTCCAGGTCGCCGTACTGGCTGAGCCACTTGACGGCGGTCTTGGGGCCGCATTTCTCGACGCCCGGCACGTTGTCCACGGTGTCGCCGATGAGGGCCAGGTAATCCACGATGCGGCCCGGCGGCACGCCGAACTTGGCCTCCACGCCGGCTGCGTCGAGAACTTCCTCGCTCATGGTGTTCACCCAGCGCACGCCCGGTCCCACCAACTGGGTGAGATCCTTGTCGCCGGTGGAGATGACCACCTCCCAGCCGGCCTCCGCGGCCTGGCGGGTGAGGGTGCCGATCACGTCGTCGGCCTCGACGCCGTCTTCCATCAGCAGCGGCCAGCCTTCTGCGCGTACGGCGGCGTGGAGGGGCTCGATCTGGGCGCGCAGATCCTCGGGCATGGGCGGCCGCTGGGCCTTGTAGGCGGGGAACCAGTCGTCGCGGAAGGTCTTGCCCTTGGCATCGAAGACGCAGGCGCGGTAGTCCGCCTTGTAGTCGGATTCGAGGCGACGTAGCATGGCGAGCACCCCGCGCACGGCGCCCGTGGGTTCGCCGGCCGAGTTGCGCAGGTCGGGCAGGGCGTGGAAGGCGCGGTACAGGTAGCTGGAACCGTCGACGAGCAGCAGGGTCGGCATGGGCAAGCCCGGGCCCGACGGCACGATGCCGGCGGCCCCTATTCCTCAGAAGAAAAATGACAGCAAAAGACAAGCTCCCGAAGATGGCGCCGGGGTCGGAATCCCAACACTTCACGGCCCGGGAGTCGTGGCGGATTTTCGGGATTATGGCAGAGTTCGTCGAGGCGACCGAACGGCTCAAGCCGATCCGCCCGGCGGTGTCGATCTTCGGCAGCGCCCGCGTCAAACCCGACCATCCCTACTACGCCCAGACCGAACGCATCGCGCGACTGCTGTCGGACGCGGGCTTCTCGGTGATCTCCGGCGGCGGGCCGGGCATCATGGAGGCGGCCAACAAGGGCGCCTATTTCGGCAAGTCACCCAGCGTGGGGCTCAACATCCAGCTCCCCATGGAGCAGCAGGCGAATCCCTATCAGGACATTTCCCAGACCTTCCAGCACTTCTTCGCGCGCAAGTTCATGTTCGTGAAGTTCGCGTCGGCCTACGTGGTGATGCCGGGCGGCTTCGGCACCCTTGACGAGCTGCTGGAGGCGATGACCCTGATCCAGACCGGCAAGAGCCGCAAGATCCCGGTGATCCTGGTGCATGAGCCCTTCTGGCGCGGGCTGGTGGACTGGTTCAAGGACCGCCTGGTGAGCGAGGAGATGATCCACCCGGAGGATCTGAATCTGATCCAGGTGATCGACGAGCCGGAGAAGGTGGTGGACGCCATCTTCAACCATTACCAGACCCGCGGCTTCCTGCCCCTGCCGGACGAACACGAGCTGATGCTGAATCTGTAAGCGCCGGAGCGCGGGGTACAATGCCGGCATCTTGAGGAGAACACCATGCCCCGCATCCCGCATTTCGCCGCTCTGATGCTGGCGGTCACCGCCGGCGCCTGGGCCCAGCAGCCGCCCAGGCTCGAACCCCTGCCCGAACCGCCCCCGCCGCCGCCCGGCATGGAACTGGACCCGTCCCTGGAGCCCCAGGTCACCATCGTCAAGAAGGGCGAGGACACGGTGGAGGAGTACCGGGTCAATGGCCAGCTCTACATGATCAAGGTCACCCCGGTGAACGGCCCGGCCTACTACCTCTACGACGACGTGGGCAACGGCGACTTCCTGCGCCGCGACAGCCAGGATTCCGGCGTGCGCGTGCCCAAGTGGGTGATCAAGCGCTGGTGAGGCCCTGAAACGCCGGACCCGGCCGCAGCCGGGTCCGATCAATGGACTGCGCTGCGCCGGGCGGCCTCACCGCCCGGCGGCGCCCCGGATCAGGGCGCCACGCACAGGCAGTGCAGGTAGGCGAAGCCCGGATCGTTCCAGTGGGCAAGGTTCGCCAGTTCGCCCCGCAGGTTGGCCAGCAGGACATCCACCGGTGACGCAGCAGCGCTTGCGCGGGATTCCTCCTCGCTGTCGAGCAGCCGGGTGAGGAGTTGATCGCGGGGCGACAGGGATTTCTCCACGTAGGTCACGTCGTATCGGGTGAGGCCGGCCCGGGCGGCCGCGGCCTTGACCGCTTCGTCGAGCCCGCCGAGCTTGTCCACCAGACCCTTCTCCTTGGCCTGCGTCCCCAGCCACACGCGCCCCTGGGCGATCGGATCCACCGCCTCGGGCGTCATCCGGCGGCCCTGGGCCACCACCTGCAGGAAGCGCTTGTAACCGTGGTCGATGGACTGCTGGAGCAGGTCCGCCACCTTCGGGTCCAGCGGCCGGCGCGGATCCAGTCCGCCCGCCAGCGGTGTGGTGCCGAAACCGTCCACCGTGAGGCCCAGCTTGTTCATCGGCCCGGAGAGGTCCGGCACCATCGCGAAGATGCCGATGGAGCCGGTCAGGGTCGCCGGGCTGGCCCACACCTCGTCGGCGGCGGTGCTGATCCAGTAACCGCCGGAAGCCGCCACCGAGCTCATGGAGACAATCACCGGCTTGCCGGCCTTGCGGGTCAGCTCCAGTTCGCGGCGGATCACCTCGGAGGCGAAGGCGCTGCCCCCCGGGCTGTCGACTCGCAGCACCAGGGCCTTGATGGCGTCGTTTTCCCGCGCCTGACGGATCAGCAGGGCCGCGGTGTCGCCGCCCACCACACCGGCAGGCTGATCGCCGTCCACGATGGCGCCCTGGGCCACCACCACGCCGACACGCTCGTCGGGGTGAGGCGCAGCCTCGCGCACGTGGGCGAGGTAGGCCGCCAGATCCACGTGCCTGTACTGCTTGCCGTCGCCGTCCGTGCCAACGCGCGCCTTGAGGAAGTCGCGCCACTCGTCGGCCGTCTTGAGGCCGTCCAGCAGGCCCGCGTCCCGCGCCATGCGGGCCGCGTCGCCGCCGGCGGCGGCCATCTGCGCATTGGCGTCGTTGATATAGGCGTCGAGCTTGTCGGCGGCCTTGGGACGGGCCGCCGCGATGTCCTGACGGAAGATCTGCCAGGCCGCCTCCAGGTAGCCGCGGCTCGCTTCCCGGTCTTCCGGTGACATGTCGCTGCGGGTGTAGGGCTCAACGAAGGACTTGTAGGTGCCCACCCGGAAGATCTGCATGCGCACCCCCAGACTGTCGAGCAGGCCCTTGTAGTAGGTGGGATAGCGCGCGAAGCCGGACAGGAAGACGTAGCCGTCCGGGTTCATGAAGGCCTCGTCCGCCTGGGCCGCCAGGTAATACTGGCTCTGGCTGTAATGCTTGGCATGAACATAGACCTTCTTGCCGGCCTTGCGGAATTCGGCAATGGCCGCGGCGATCTCCTGCAGCTTGGACAGGCCGACGGTATTGATGCCGTCCGGCTCGATGACCAGCGCCTTGATGCGCGAGTCGGCCGCCGCGGCGCGGATGCCGTCCACGATGTCGCGCAGCTGCACCTGGTGGATGCCGTCGCCGCCCTGGAGCACGCTCATGGGACTGCGCGAGGTGCGCTGCTCGACGATCTGGCCCACCGGCGCCACCAGCAGGGCGCTGCCTGCTTCCAGCGGCGTGGGGCGGCTCGCCCACCAGCCGGCGATCAGAAAGACCGCGACTGCGATGAACAACAGGTTCAGGCTGATCTGCCGGAGGCGATCCACCCCCCGCCACAGGCCGGTCAGCATCCTGCGGATCAGACCGGGCCTCGACTTGCGTTCCATTGTGCTCTCCGTTGCTGCGGCCCGGTGCGCGGGCCTGTTATGCGGGGACCGGTGGCGGCGTCCAAGGTTTCGACGCCGCGGCAATCCGGTAGAATCCCGCCATGTTTACCAATCCATCCCCCGACCAGCTCCGCACACTGCTGCGGGAGGTCAAGTCCATCGCCGTGGTCGGCCTGTCGCCGCGCCCGGATCGCCCCAGTCACCGGGTCGCCCGCGCCCTGCAGGGTTTCGGATACCGCATCGTACCGGTTCGACCTGCCGTTGCCGAAGTGCTCGGTGAAAAAGCCTACGCCCGCCTGGCGGACATTCCCCACCCGGTGGATCTCGTGGACGTCTTCCGGGCGTCGGACGAGGTCGCACCGCTGGTGGACGAATGCATCGCCCTGGGTGTCAAGCGACTGTGGCTGCAGGACGGGGTGATCGACGAAGCGGCGGCCGAAAAGGCACAGGCGGCGGGCATGACCGTGGTGATGGACCGTTGCGTGCTGCGGGACTACGTGGATCTTATCCCATGAAGCAGACTCTCGCCTTCACCAAAATGCAGGGGCTGGGCAACGACTTCGTCATGCTCGACGCCGTGCGCCAGCCCGTAGACCTGTCCCCCGAGCGGGTGCGTGCGCTTGCCGACCGGCATTTCGGCATCGGCTGCGACCAGTTGCTGGTGGTCGAGCCATCCGATACGCCGGGCGTGGATTTCCGCTACCGCATCTTCAATGCCGACGGCGGCGAGGTGGAACAGTGCGGCAACGGCGCCCGCTGCTTCGCCCGCTTCGTCTTCGAACAGGGCCTCACCGACAAGCGCGAGATCCGCGTCGAGACCGCCAAGGGCCTCATCACCCCGCGCCTGGAGGACGACGGCACGGTCACCGTGGACATGGGCGTGCCGGTGCTCACCCCGGCCGAGGTGCCCTTCGTCAGCGATTCCGACGCCTACGTCCAGCCCCTCGACGTGGCCGGCCGGACCGTCGCCATCACTGCCGTGAGCATGGGCAATCCCCACGCCGTGCAGGTGGTGGCGGACGTGGACACGGCGCCGGTGGCCGAGACCGGCCCCCTCATCGAGCACCATCCGCGCTTCCCGGCGCGGGTCAACGCGGGCTTCCTGCAGGTGGTGGACGCCCACCGCGTGCGGCTGCGCGTCTTCGAACGCGGTGCCGGCGAGACCCTCGCCTGCGGCACGGGCGCCTGTGCCGCCGTGGTGGCCGGCATCCTGCGCGAACTCGTGGTCTCGCCGGTCACTGTCGAGACCCGCGGCGGCGAGCTCACCATCGCCTGGGACGGCGTCGGCACGCCGGTCATGATGACCGGCCCGGCCGTCACCGTGTTCTCTGGCGAAATCGCCCTTCCGTGACCCCGTGACCCACTCCTCTCCCGGCGCCCGCCCATGAATGCATCCGACGTCGTCCAGTTCCTCAAGGACCATCCCGGCTTCTTCGACGACAACCCGTCGCTGCTGACCGAGCTCACCTTCACCCACCCCCACGCCGGCCAGGCCATCTCCCTCACCGAACGGCAGCTCCTCGCCCTGCGGGAGCGCATCGCCCAGCTGGAGGACAAGTTCGCCGAGCTGCTGGAGTTCGGCGAGGAGAACGACGGCATCAGCGAGAAGGTGCACCGCCTGACCCTGTCCCTGCTGGAAGCCGAGGACTTCGAATCCATCCGCCAGGCCATCTACACCCACCTGCTGGAGGATTTCTCGGTGCCCCACGTGGCCTTCCGGGTGTGGAACAGCGTGCTGTCCCGCAGCAGCCCGGAATTCTCGCCGGTCAGCGAGGCGGTGCGCTTCTTCACCGGCGACCTGGGCGACCCGTATTGCGGCCCGCCCAATCAGGACGAGGTCATTGCCTGGTTCGGCCCCGCGGCCCGGCACATCCGCTCCGTCGCCCTGGTGCCCCTCGCCCGCGACGACCAGCCCTTCGGCCTGCTGGCCATGGGCAGCGAGGACTCCGAGCGCTTCTATCCCGAAATGGGCACGCTCTACGTCACCCGCATCGGCGAGATGGTGGCCTGTGCCCTCCGCCGCCAGCTCGGCTGAGGGGTGCATAAAGCTACTGCGCCGGCCGATCTCGCGACTGCGATGCTCGCCGTACGTCTTGTACGGCTGCGCTTCTCGTCACGACCTCGACCGGCTCGCGACGCTTTCTGCACCCCTCTGACGCGGGGTCGGGCGATCCGGCCCGGACGCGCTTTCCTCACTCCGAACTCATTGCACGTGCTCAGCGCACGCGATTCCGACGCGGCGCCCAACCGCGTGCCGCTCAACCCCACTGAATTGCTTCGTCATGGCTGACCTGATTCTCCTCCCCGGCAAGGAACGTTCCGTGCTCCGTCGTCACCCCTGGATCTTCGCCGGCTCGGTGGCGCGGCTGGAGGGGCGGGCGCGGCCGGGCGACACGGTGATCGTCAAGGATGCCCAGGGCACGCCGCTGGCGCGGGCGGCCTGGTCGCCGTCGTCCCAGATCCGGGCGCGGGTGTGGAGCTTCGATCCGGACCTGTCGGTGGATCACGCCTGGTTCAAGCGGGCGGTCGCGGCCTCGGTGGCGCGGCGGGCGGCGCATCCGTGGCTGGCGGGGCAGGACGGCGTGCGCCTGATCCACGGCGAATCCGACGGCCTGCCCGGCGTCATCGCCGACCGCTACGGCGAGGTGGTGGTGGTCCAGCTCACCAGCGCCGGTTCGGACAAATGGCGCGATGCGATCGTCGCCGGGCTGGCCCAGGCCACCGGCTGCCGCGCGGTCTACGAGCGCTCCGACTCGGACGTGCGCAAGCTCGAAGGCCTGGAGCCGGTCACCGGCCTGGTGCATGGCGCGCTGCCGGATGCGCCGCTCACCATCGTCGAGCACGGCGTGCGCATGGAGGTGGACGTGGCCGCGGGCCACAAGACCGGCTTCTACCTGGATCAGCGCGACAACCGCCGCCTCACCGGCCAGCTTGCCGCCGGCCGGGACGTGCTCAACTGCTTCTGCTACACGGGCGGCTTTTCCCTGCAGGCCCTGGCTGGCGGCGCCCGCAGCGTGCTGTCCATCGACTCCTCCGGGCCGGCGCTGGCCACCGCGGCGCGCAATGTGGCGCTCAACCCGCAGCTCGACGCCGCCCGCGCCGAATGGCGCGAGGACGACGTCTTCCAGGCGCTCCGCGCACTGCGCGCCGAGGGACGCCGTTTCGACCTGATCATCCTCGACCCGCCCAAGTTCGCCCCCTCCGCCGCCCACGCGGAGCGCGCCGCGCGGGCCTACAAGGACATCAATCTCCTCGGTTTGCGTTTGCTCAAAGAAGGGGGAATCCTGATGACCTACTCTTGCTCCGGAGGCATCGGGCTGGAGCTGTTCCAGAAGATCGTGGCCGGAGCTGCGGCCGACGTGGGGGTGGATGCGCGGATCCTGCACCGGCTCTGCGCGGCACCGGATCACCCCGTCGGCCTCGCAGTGCCGGAAGGTGAATATCTGAAAGGGCTGGCCTGCCAGGTGTCATGAGAGTGCCCAAAGCGGGTAGTCCGGGGGTTTGAGCCGCGGCGCGGGTGTGTATCCTGCGCGGCTTGTCGCCGGGAGCGCCGCACAGGGCACACCGTACCGGTGGTCCCTTTCGGAGAGCTCCATGAATGCCTCGACGCCCGTAGTGCCCGAACCGCATGTTTCCGATGCGACACCCGGCGAGGCCGACAACCCCACCCTGCGTCGCTACCGGCGGATGCTGTCGCTGCTCCTGGCGCGCTACACCCTGCGCCATCTGGTGCGCCTCTACGCAGCCTTCGAGGGCGACCTGCTGCTGCCCATCGTGCTGGGTGAAGTGGGTCTCTACAACGTCAGCGGCATGGACGTGGACGAAGCGGCGCGCGGCCAGTTCCGCTGCGGCTGCGACGAGGATTTCCGCAAGCTCGTGTTGCGGCCCTGCAATGCGTTCTCCATCAGTTCCTCCACCGGCATCCCGCGCGAGACCGTCCGCCGCAAGGTGGCGCGCCTGGCGGAACTGGGCTGGATCGTGCGCGACAGCCGGGGCGGCCTGACCATCACGGCCAAGGCCGCGGCGGAATGCCTGCAACCCTTCGACCGGGAAAATCTCGCCGACTTCCTGAACACCGCCGAGCGCCTGCGCACGCTGCTCACGGCCGAAATCAAGGCCTGAACGCCTTTCCGGATGACGGCCCCGCGTGCGGACCCGGGGCGCGGCTTGCTCAACCGCGGGGCTGCACGCTGCGGCTGGTTCCGGTGACGCGTCCGTCCCGGTCGAAGTGCACATTGAAGAACACGTCCGCGCTCACCTCCGGCGGCAGACGCCAGTCCCACACCTCTTCCTGCTTGAGCGCAAAGGTCTGCACGGTCCGCGGCTTGCCCAGCAGACGGCGCACCTGATCCTTGTCCCAACCCGCCTGCACGCGGGCGAAGTTCTGCGGCGTGAGGACGTTCTCGAGGCTGCGCAGCACATTGTCCGGCCCGATGGTGGCCATGAAGCATTCGGTGCCCTCGGGCTGACGGCTGTATTCCCAGGTCACGCTGCCGTCCGCGTTGCGCCATTCGATGCCCGGCGTGCCAAGGCGGTCGCGCACGTCGTAGCCGGTGGACACGCCGGGCTTGAGGTCCTTCAGGGTGACCGCGTCGCAGGCCCCCAGGCCGAGGGCGGCGGCTGCGCTGCACAGCAGGGTGACGAGGGAACGCATGGCGGGCACTTCCTTTCCGACGCCGGCCGTTCAAACCCGGCAGGCTTGGTTACAATTCCCGGCTGCGGCGGTCCGGGCAAGGTCCGGGCCGATTCTGGCACGAATGCCCCTTGCGGAGAACCGACCCCGATGAAACGCCTGCTCACCTGCTGCGTCCTGGCCGCTGCCCTCGCGGGCCCCGCCCGCGCGGACACGGTGGTGAAGATCGGCTTCGCCGGCCCCCTCACCGGGCCCATCGCCCACGTGGGCAAGGACGAACAGTTCGGCGCCCAGCTCGCCCTCGATGACGTCAACGCCAAAGGCCTCACGCTCAACGGGCAGAAGGTGAAGTTCGAGCTGGTGCCCGAGGACGACCAGGCCGACCCCCGTGTCGCCACCACGGTGGCCCAGCGCCTCGCCGACGCCGGCGTGAAGGGCGTGGTCGGGCACGTCACTTCTGGCGCGGCGATTCCCGCCTCGCGCATCTACGAGCAGGCCGGGATTCCCGCCATCACCCCGTCGTCCACCACGCCCAAGCTCACCCAGCAGGGCTTCCGCAGCATCTACCGGGTCATCGCCAACGACCTGCAGCAGGGCGCCGCCATGGCACGGTTCGCCACCGGCGTGCTCAAGGCCCAGCGCATCGCCATCATCGACGACCGCACGGCCTATGGCCAGGGTCTCGCCGACGCGCTGGTCGAGAGCCTCAAAGGCCTCGGCGTGACGCCGGTCGGGCGGGAATTCACCCACGACAAGGCCACCGACTTCACCGCCATCCTCACCAGGCTGAAGGCCACCCGCCCCGACGCGGTGTTCTACGGCGGCATGGACGCCCAGGGCGCGCCGCTCCTCAAGCAGATGCAACAGCTCGGCCTCAAGGTGCGCTTCCTCGGCGGCGACGGCGTGTGCACCGCCGAGATGATCCGCATCGCCGGCCCGGCCCTGAGCGGCGACGTGTATTGCACCCAGGCCGGCCTGGCCATGGACCGCATGCCCGGCGGCAAGGACTTCGGCGCCCGCTTCAGGAAGCGCTTCAACGCCGACGTGCAGCTCTACGCGCCTTACAGCTACGATGCGACGATGGCCCTCGTCGAGGCGATGAAGCTGGCCAACTCGGCCGAGCCGGCCAAATATCTGCCCCTGATGCAGAAGGTGTCCTTCAAGGGCGTCACCGGCCCGATCGCCTTCGATGCCCGCGGCGACAGCCGCGAAGGGGGCGTGAGCCTCTACCAGTTCAACGCCGGCAGGTGGGAATCCCGCAACTGACCGGCCCCGATATTGCTTGACCGTCCTTGCCGTCCCCATCCACAGGAGAATCGCCCATGAAACACACCCTCGTCGCACTCGCCGTGCTCGGTCTTGGTGCATCGGCCGTCCACGCCCAGGAAGTCGTCAAGCTCGGTACCGCCGCGCCCCTCACCGGCACGCAGGCCCACCTGGGCAAGGACATCGAGAACGGTGTGCGGCTGGCCGTCGAGGAATACAACGCCAAGGGCGTGACCCTGGGCGGCAAGAAGGTCAAGTTCGAAGTCCAGGCCGAGGATGACCAGGCCGACCCCCGCGCCGCCACCACCGTGGCCCAGCGCCTTGTGGACAGCGGCGTGAAGGGCGTCGTCGGGCACCTCAACTCCGGCGCCTCGATTCCCGCCTCGCGCATCTACAACGACGCCGGACTGCCCCAGATCTCCCCCGCCTCCACCAATCCCAAGCTCACCCAGCAGAACTTCAAGGCGGTCTTCCGCACCATCGCCAACGACGTGCAGCAGGGCCTCGCCATCGGCAAGTACGCCGCCACCAAGCTGGGCAAGAAGATCGCCCTCATCGACGACCGCACGGCCTACGGCCAGGGCCTGGCGGACGAGGTGGAGAAGGCCGTCAAGGCCAGCGGCGGCCAGATCGTCGGCCGCGAATTCACCAGCGACAAGGCCAACGACTTCCAGGCCATCCTGACCCGCATCAAGGGCCAGAACCCGGACGTGATCGTTTATAGCGGCATGGACACCCAGGGCGGCCCCATGCTCAAGCAGATCAAGCAGCTGGGCATCAACGCCAAGTTCATCACCGGCGACGGCGGCTGCACCGGCGAGATCATCAAGCTGGCGGGCGACGCCATCGGCGCCAACGCCTACTGCACCCAGCCCGGCCTGCCCCTGGAGCAGATGCCCGGCGGCAAGGACTTCAACGCCCGCTTCAAGAAGCGCTTCAATGCCGACGTGCAGATCTACGCCCCCTACGCCTACGACGCCACCTCGGCCATCATCGAAGCCATGAAGGCTGCCAACTCGGCCGATCCGGCCAGGTATGCGCCGGCCATTGCCAAGGTGAACTTCCCCGGCGTGATCGGCAAGGTCGCCTTCGACGCCAAGGGCGACATCCTGGACGGTGCCGTCACGGTCTACCAGTTCAAGGGCGGCAAGTGGGAACCCACCCGCTGATCTGAGTCTTCCGACCGCGGGGTGCGCCGGCCGGTGCGCCCCGCCCGGACCGGCCCGCGCCGGCCTTCCCTTCCCGTTCCGGGTCGCTTCGATGGAAACCCTTCTGCAACAGGTGGTCAATGGACTGGTGGTGGGCAGCGTGTACGCCCTCATCGCCCTCGGCTACACCATGGTCTACGGCATCCTCGGCCTGATCAACTTCGCCCACGGCGACGTGCTGATGGTCGGCGCCCTGGTGGCGCTGGAGGCCATCGAACTGATCCAGGCCCGCTGGCCGGACCTGGGCGCGATCCCCACGCTGCTCGCCGGCCTCGGCGTGGCCACCGCCACCTGCATGGCCCTCGGCTACACCATCGAGCGCACCGCCTACCGCCGCCTGCGCAATGCGCCGCGGCTGGCGCCGCTGATCACCGCCATCGGCATGTCCTTCCTGCTCCAGACCGTCGCCATGATCGTCTGGGGCCGCAACTACCACACCTTCCCGCAGCTGGTCTCCACCACACCGCTGGAACCCGTCAGCGGCGTCTTCATCACGCCCGTGCAGATCGTCATCCTGGCCACCTCGGCGCTGCTGATGGTGGCCCTGGTGCTGCTGGTGAACAAGACCCGCCTCGGCCGCGCCATGCGTGCCACCGCCGAGAACCACCGGGTCGCAAGCCTGATGGGCGTGGATACCAACAAGATCATCGCCTCCACCTTCATCATCGGTTCCGGCCTGGCCGCCGTGGCGGGGGTGATGTTCTCGTCCAACTACGGCATCGCCCATTACGCCATGGGCTTCATGCCCGGCCTCAAGGCCTTCACTGCCGCAGTGCTGGGGGGCATCGGCAACCTGGGCGGCGCCATGCTCGGCGGCATCGTCCTGGGCCTGGTGGAATCCATCGGCGCCGGCTACATCGAGGACATGAGCTTCGGCTTCCTCAACTCCAGCTACCAGGACATCTTCGCCTTCGCCATCCTCGGCATCGTGCTGATCTTCCGGCCGACCGGCCTCCTGGGCGAACGCGTCGCCGACCGGGCCTGATGCCATGAACGAACTCGCCCTCGCCATCCCCTACCTCGGCCGCCGCCACCCCGCCGCCGCCCGCGCGGTGGTGCTCCTGCTGGCCTTCGCCGCGCCGCTCATCGCCATTCTGTTCGGCAAGACCTGGGTGCGCATCCTCGATTTCGCGATGCTCTACGTGATGCTCGCCATCGGACTCAACCTGGTGGTGGGCTTCGCCGGCCTCCTCGACCTGGGCTACATCGCCTTTTACGCGGTGGGGGCCTACACCTTCGCCTTCCTGGCCTCGCCCCACTTCGACCTGCACCTGCCCTTCTGGCTGGTGCTGCCCCTGGGCGCAGCCTTCGCCGCCCTGGCCGGCATCATCCTCGGCCTGCCCACCCTGCGCCTGCGCGGCGACTATCTGGCCATCGTCACTCTGGGTTTCGGCGAGATCGTGCGCATCTTCCTCAACAACCTGAACCACCCGGTGAACATCACCAACGGCCCTCAGGGCATCAACATGATCGACCCGCTGGTGCTGTTCGGCTGGGACATCTCACGCCCGCTGAAGATCGGCGACGAGATCACGGTCAATTCCCTGTTCCTGTACTACTACGTCTTCCTCGCCTGTGTGGCCCTGTCGGTGATGCTGGTGCAGCGTCTGCAGGTGTCCCGGGTCGGCCGCGCCTGGGCGGCGATCCGCGACGACGAGCTGGCGGCCAAGGCCATCGGCATCGACACCCGCAACATGAAGCTCCTCGCCTTCTCCCTCGGCGCCACTTTCGGCGGCGTCTCGGGCGGGCTGTTTGCCGCCTTCCAGGGCTTCGTCTCGCCGGAGAGCTTCTCGCTGATGGAATCCATCGCGGTGCTGACCATGATCGTCTTTGGCGGCATGGGCAACCTGGCCGGCGTCATCGTCGGCGCGCTGGCCCTCACCGCCCTGCCGGAAGTCCTCCGCCACGTGGCCGTGCCCCTGCAGCAGTCCCTCTTCGACCGGGTGATCCTCGATCCCGAGGTGCTGCGCATGCTGCTCCTGTCCCTGGCCATGATCTTCATGATGCTGCTGCGCCCGGCCGGCCTGATCCCCGCCCACAGCCGCTATTCGCGCCCCGAGCTGGTGCTGGGCAAGGAGTCGGCGCGGTGATCACCCTCCTCGAAGCCCGCGGCATCACCAAGCGCTTCGGCGGCCTTACCGCCCTGTCGGACGTGTCCCTGACCATCCGCAAGGGCGAGGTCTACGGCCTCATCGGCCCCAACGGCGCTGGCAAGACCACCTTTTTCAACGTCCTCACCGGCGCCTACACCGCCGAAGAAGGCGAGCTGGTCTTCAACGGCACCGAGCTGCCCGCCGGCAAGCCCCACCGCGTGGTCGAGGCCGGCATCGCCCGCACCTTCCAGAACATCCGCCTGTTCCGCGACATGACCGCCCTCGAGAACGTCATGGCCGGCCACCACATCCGCTCCCGCGCCAACCCTTTCGCCATCCTGCTGCAGACCCGCCAGGCCCGCGAGGAAGAACGCCTGATCACCGAACGGGCCTACGAACTGCTGCGCTACGTGGGCATCGAGCGCTTTGCCGACACCGTGTCGAAAAACCTCTCCTACGGCGACCAGCGCCGCCTGGAGATCGCCCGCGCCCTCGCCACCGAGCCCCAGCTCCTCGCCCTCGACGAACCGGCCGCCGGCATGAACGCCACCGAGACCGGCCGCCTGCGGGATCTCGTCCAGACCATCCGCCACGACGGCATCACCGTGCTCCTCATCGAGCACGACGTGAAGCTCGTCATGGGCCTGTGCGACCGCCTTGCCGTGCTCGACTTCGGCCGCAAGATCGCCGAGGACGTGCCCGCCGAGGTCCAGCGCAACGAAGCCGTCATCGCCGCCTATCTGGGCGGCCACAGCACGGCCGCGGCCGTGAAGGAGGCGTCATGAGCGACGCGTCCCTCCTCGAACTGACCGGCCTGCGGGTCGCCTACGGTGCCATCGAGGCCGTCAAGGGTATCGACCTGCACCTCGCCAAGGGCGAGCTGGTGGCCCTGATCGGCGCCAACGGCGCCGGCAAGACCACCACCCTCAACGCCATCGCCGGCACCCTGCCCGCCGCGGGCGGCGAGATCCGCTACGACGGCGCCCGCATCAACGCCCTTCCCGCCCACAGGCGCCTGCGCAAGGGCCTCGCCCTGGTGCCGGAAGGGCGCGGCATCTTCACCCGCCTCACGGTCGAGGAGAACCTGCGCATGGGCGCCTACTGCCGCCGCGACGCGGCCGGCGTGGAAGAGGACATGGACCGTATCTTCAGCATGTTGCCGCGGGTCAAGGAGCGCCTCCAGCAGGTGGCCGGCACCCTCTCCGGCGGCGAGCAGCAGATGGTCGCCATCGGCCGCGCCCTGCTGTCGCGCCCGCGCCTGCTGTTGTTGGACGAGCCCTCCATGGGCCTCGCGCCCCTGGTGGTGGAAAAGATCTTCGAGGTCATCCGCTCCGTCGCCGCGGGCGGCGTCACCATCCTGCTGGTGGAGCAGAACGCCCACCTGGCGCTGGAATTCTGCCAGCGCGCCTACGTGATGGAATCCGGCGCGGTCACCCTGAGCGGCACCGGCGCCCGGCTGCTGGCCGACCCCAAGGTCCGCGCCGCCTACCTGGGCGAGCTCTGAGCGCCTGCCGCGCAGCCCGGCGGACCCTGTCGCGCCGGGCCAAGGCCGGCTAGGCTGAAGCATCCGCGACGGAGTTGCCTCCATGTCCGTCCTATCCGTCAGCGCCTCGTCGAGTTCCCTGTCCGCTACCCGTCCGGGCGGCGCGGGGGGCGCGTCTGCGCTGAGCGACGCCGAACGCCGCACCGTCGCCCGAATGCAGCAGCGCGACCGGGATGTACGCGCCCACGAGCTGGCCCACATCACCGCCGGTGGCGGTTTGATCACCCGCGGCGCCGCCTACACCTACGAGACCGGCCCGGACGGCCAGCGCTACGCGGTGGGCGGCGATGTGGGCATCGACGTGTCGCCGGGGCGCACACCCCAGGAAACCCTGGCCCGCGCCGAGCAGGTCCGGCGCGCCGCCCTCGCCCCGGCGGACCCCTCGGCCCAGGATCGTCAGGTCGCCGCCCGCGCTGACCAGATGGCCTTCCAGGCCCAGCAGGCCATCGCCGCCCAGGCCACATCTGGCACCGATCCGACCAGCGATACCCCGCCGCCGGGCAGCCTGATTGACGTTTACGCCTGATCCGCCGCCCCGCCCGGCAGGTGGCGCAACAGCCCCTCCATGCAGCAGGCCAGCACCGCCGCGTTGCCCAGATGCCAGCCGAAGTGCGTGCCCCACGGCCAGAGTGGACACAGGGCCTGATCGATGACCCGGCACGCCAGGCTGAACAGGAACAATCCGCTCGCCGCCATCAGCCACCGACCGGCTGCCAGGTCACGGCGGCGCGCCTGCCACGCGCAGTAGCCCAGCAGCGCAAAGGGCGGCAGATAGATCTCCGAACCGTTCAATGACCAGGGCGGCCCCCACCGCAGCAGCACTGCAAAACCCGCCGCCAGCACCAGGAACACCCCCAGCCCGCGCCACGCCGCAGCGTCCGTGCCGCCCAGCACATGGCATTGAAAGCGCTGGAAATACGCCAGCACGAAGACGGCAATGAAGCCCACATCCAGCAGCGCCGCCCAACGTGTGGCCACCGTGTGGAAGACCAGGCTGCCCAGCCCGACCATGGCGATCAGGGCGATCAGGCCACGCGCATCCCGCGGCGCGGTCCGCCCGTAGCGCCGCGCCAGCCACAGGGCCACGGCCACAAATGCCAGGTTGGTGAGGGCATTGAGCGGCTCCGACCCGAAACTGGCGTCGGTGCGCTCGCAATAGAGGTCGATACTTTCGGCCCAGTTCATGAAACGCCTCGGCGGGGACGGGAAATCGGCTCGCCATTATGCCGTCGGTGCGTGCGCGACGACGGTCGGTGTCGGTCGGCTCAATGCACGGTGGGACGGCAGTGCGCCGCTGGCGATGCAGGATCAAGTCGATTCGGCTTGAAATGTGCAATTCACACATTTAATATAAGCTCATATTCGGCAGTTCATTCGTCTGGCCGGGTCATTGCAGGCGGAGCCTGCACGGGGCGTTCCGACGGAACGCCGTTCGTTATCGATCTGAATGGGACATCTCCATGCATACTCCGCACGCAACGCGCCGCCTGCCACGCCTGGGCCTTGCCCTGGCCGTCGCGGTGCCCCTGGTGCTCGGCGGCCTCGCCTTTGCCGACGGCAGTCTCCTCAAGTCGCCGCAGGGCAAGGGCGAAACGGAACGCAACGCCAGCGGCACCGGCACGCCGGCTGCCACCACGCCGACGCGCAACCGCGCGTCATCCGGTGAAGACGGCGGGCGCGTCACGCCCTCGTCGAGCAGTAGCGGAAGCGGCGTGACGACGGTGTCCATCGTCGGCAGCCCGACCGTCGCCACCGGCAGCCAGACCGTCGTGACCAGCACGGCGGCGGCCACCCTGCCGCGTTACACCCTGCTGGCCTGGAACGATCTGGGCATGCACTGCGTGGACGGCAAGGACTACTCCATCATGTCCATCCTGCCGCCCTACAACAACCTGCACGCCCAGCTCATCGACCGGCAGAGCGGCAAACAGGTTACCTCCGGCGTCACCCTGAGCTACGAATCCCTGCGCGATCCGTCCGGCTCCATCAACACCTTCTCGGCCGGCAAGACCAATTTCTGGCAGTACGTGAAGGCCTTGTACGGGGGCTCGCCGGCGCCGGACCGGGGTCTCAACCTGAGCAATCCCGCCGTCTCCAATCCCACGCCCAGCAGCCGCCCGGCGGCCATGAGCTTCAACACGGTGTGGCGCTGGTACGAAGCGGAGGGCCTGCCCATCCTGCCCTACGACGACACCCTGACGACCGCCGGCTACACCAAGAATTACTACCCGATGGTCAAGGTGGTGGCGAAGAACAGCACTGGCACGGTGCTCGCCAGCACCCAGACCGTGCTGCCGGTCTCCGACGAGATGACCTGCGTCGGCTGCCACGCCAGCAATTCCAACCGGGACGCCGCCAGGCCACCCGTGCGGGGCTGGGCCAACTTCACCGCCAACCCGGAAAAGGACTGGAAGAAGAACGTCCTGCGCCTGCACGACGACAAACACGCCAACGACCCGGTCTACCAGGCGGCCCTGCTGAAGCTCCAGCCCGCCGCCAGCGGCGGCCTGGCCCTGCGCGCCGACCAGGGCACGCCGACCCTGTGCTCGTCCTGTCACGGCTCCAACGCGCTTAATTCGCCGGGCTTCACCGTGACCGTGAATGGCCGCGCCGTGAAGATCTCCGCCTTCACCTCGGCCATGCACACCCTGCACGGCAAGGTGAAGGACCCGGTCAAGCAGGTGGCCCTCGACACGATTGGCAACCGGGATTCCTGTTACCAGTGCCACCCGGGCGCCGTCACCAAGTGCCTGCGCGGGGCCATGAGCGACACACCGAACCTGGACTGCCAGAGCTGCCACGGCAACATGGGCGCCGTCGGCAAATCCACCCGAGTGGGCTGGCTGCAGCAACCCAACTGCCAGTCCTGTCACCATGACGGCAAACGCGAGACGGTGGCTGTCACCGATGTCACCACCGGCGCCCTGCGCGCGGTGACCGACACGCGCTTCGCCACCGAGCCCAACAAGCCGGCCACCGGCTATTCCCTGTTCCGCTTCAGCGTCGGCCACGGCAAGAACCAGTGCGAAGCCTGCCACGGCTCCACCCACGCGGAGTATTCGTCCAAGAATCAGGCCTGGGCCTCGTCCCACGACAACGACCTGCTCCAGTCCAAGGCGATCCAGGGCTACGCCGGCACCCTCACCGAATGCAGCGTGTGCCACACCAGCGTGCCCCTCACCACCAATGGCGGCCCCCATGGCCTGCATACGATTGGGCAGGCCTGGGTGAATGCCCACGGCGACCGGGTCGAATCCAGCGGCGCCAGCGCCTGCAAGAGCTGCCACGGCGCGGACTACCGGGGCACCGCCCTGTCCCAGGTGAAAGTCGCCAAGACCTTCAGCCACGACGGCAGGCAATACGCGCTGGCGGCCGGCACCCAGGTCGGCTGTTACACCTGCCACAACGGACCGAAGGGCGACTGACCGCAAAGTCCACCGTCCAGGCCGGGGGCGGCAGCGTCCCCGGCCCGATCTGGGGGATCCGGCGGGAGCCGGAAAGCCGTGCCGTGCCTGCGCTCGGGGCGCAATGGGTCATAATGAGAACGATTCTCCGGACCGCAGGTCCACCGTTCTCCCAGCTTGAAATGTGCAGATCGCACATTCACAATGTCCCCTGCAATGATCCCCAAGGCGGTGTCATGACGCCCCCCTCCGAGCCCCACGGTCCTGCCGGCGGCGAGGGCCCATCGTCCCTCGATCCGGCCCTGGCCGATGCCCTGCGCGCCGTGCTGGCGCCCCTGGCACGCTTGGCGCTCGCCCGCGGCGTGTCCTGCGGGGCCGTGGAAGAACTGCTCAAGGAGATGTTCGTGGACGAAGCCATGCGCGCCCAAGGCGCGTCGGCATCCGGGCGGATGGTCAGTCGCATCAGTGTGGCCACCGGCCTCAACCGGCGCGAGGTGACACGTCTGACCCGCGCCGAGCGGGCCCCTCGCGCCGTCCGCCAACCGCCGAGCTCGGAAGTCTTCGCCCGCTGGATCACCGACCCGGCGCTGCGCGATGCAGACGGCCGGCCCGTCGAGCTTCCCCGCCTGCCCGACGAACGCGGCAGCCCCAGTTTCGAAACCCTGGCCCGCTCGGTCACCCGCGACGTCCATCCGCGCAGTCTGCTGGACGAACTGTGCCGCATCGGGGTCGCCCGCCACGACGAGGCGACCGACCGGGTCTGCCTGCTGCGTGCCGACTTCGTACCCGATGCGGACCGGGGCGGCATGCTCGGCTTCCTGGGCGACAACGTGGGCGATCACCTGAATGCGGCGGTGGCCAACGTGACCGCCGCCGTGCCGATTCACTTCGAACAGGCGGTGTTTGCCGACGAGCTGTCGGAGACGGCCCTCGTCGCGGTCAAGGCCTTGGTCCGGGACCACTGGCTGGCGCTGGTCCACGGCGCCGTGCCGGCCCTGGAAGCCCTCATCGAGGCTGACCGCCAGGCCGGCCGCGCCCAGGACCGGCGGGTCCGCATCGGCATGTACAGCTACGCCGCACCACAGACCGCGCCGGTTGGCCCGGCGGAAGAATCGACACCATGACGACTTTTCTCACCCGTGCCGGACGGCACTTCTGCGCGCTGCTGGTCATTCTGTTCGCGCTGGCCTCCTGCGGGGGCGGCGGCAGCGGCGTCGGCGATCTGGCCGGCGTGGGCACCGGCGGCACGGGTCCGGCCGCCGTGGGGATCGGACCGATCAGCGGCTTCGGCTCGGTGATCGTCGGCGGTGTGCGCTACGACGACAGTCGTGCGGTCGTCACCGACGATGAGGGCGCGCCCCGCAGTCGCCTGGACCTGCGCCTCGGGATGGTCGCCGAGATCAGCGGCAGCGCCGATTTCACCGCGCGCACCGGCGTGGCCACGGCCATCCGCTACGGCAGCGAAGTACTCGGGCCGGTGACCTCAGTGAATACCGCGGCGAATCGCTTCAGCGTCCTGGGCGTCGGCGTGGACGTCGTGGCCGACACCGTATTCGACGAGCGCCTGACCGGCGTGGCAGCGCTGGGGATGGGCGACCCGGTGGAGGTGTATGGCTATTACAACGTGGCCACCGGCCGCTTCACCGCCACCCGCGTGGACAGTGCCACCGGAGCGTCCCGCTACACACTGCGGGGCACCGTGAGCGGGCTCGACACGACGCGCAAGCGCTTTGCGCTGGCCGGTCTGACGATCGACTACGCCGCTGTTCCGGCGGCGCAGACCGCGGCCCTGGCCAACGGACAGGCCCTGCGGGTGAGTGCGACGCGCGCCCCCGCGGGCGGCGTGTGGGTCATCGACGCCCTGACGGGCGCCGCCCGGGCCAGTCTGGCAGAGGGCGAGGCCGAGATCGTCGGGCGCATCGACAGCCTGACCTCGGCACGACACTTCAGCGTGGAGGGCGTGAGCGTGGATGCCACGGCGGCGAGCGTCAGTGGTACGCCGGCCCTCGGCCTGCGCGTGCAGGTGGAAGGCACCGTGAAGAACGGCGTCCTTCAGGCCAGGGAAGTGGAGGTGTCGGACGACGGCCAGAGCGAGACGGAGGAATTCGACCTGACCGACGTGATCCAGTCCTTCGACCCGGCCACCCAGCGTTTCCGCCTGCGTGGCCAGCTCGTGGATGCGAGCGGAACCGTAAGCTTCGAAGACGGCAGCCGCAGCGACCTGGCCAACGGCGTGCGCATCGAGTGCAAGGGCAGCTTCGATGCCGCGCTGGGCGCCGTGCGGGCGCGTCTCATCCACTTCGAGCGCTGAAGTGGAGCGGCCACCTCAGGCGCCGGGCTTCGGGGCCTGAAGCCGCGTCCACAGCGCCACCCCCACCAGCCCCAGGGCCATGAAGCCGAGCATGCCGAAGGCCAGGCCCGGCACGGTCCGCCACAGGGCGGGCGCGACCAGGCTGGCCGATACCGCGCTGGTCATCATCTGCAGGAAGCTCTGGCAGCTCGCCGCCAGGCCCCGGTTGGCCGGAAAGTACTCCAGCGCCAGCAGGGTCAGGCTGGGCATGGCCACGGCCATGCCGAAGTTGTAGACCATCACCGGCAGCACCGAGACCGGGATGCCCGGCGCCAGGAGCAGGCTCACGCCGACGTTCAAGGCACATGCGAGGGCCATCACGGCGTAGCCGAGAGCCACCGTGCGGGTCTGGCTGAGGCGCCCGGCGAGCCGTGCCGAGAGGGCCGAACCGCTCATCATGCCCACCACGCCGGGGATGAAGAGCCAGCCGAACTCCCGCTCCGACAGGCCCAGGTGAGTCATCAGGAACACCGGCGCCGACAGCACGTAGATGAAGAATCCATTGAAGTTGAACCCCACCGCCAGAGTCAACAGCAGGAAACCGGCATGACGGAAGGCGTCCCGGTAGCTGCGCGCGAGGCTGGCCGGATGCAGCGGACGACGCTCGGACGGGGCGAGGGTTTCCGGCAGGCCGACGGCGGTGAGCAGGGCCAGCACCAGGCCGAGCACGGAGAGAAAGACGAACACCGCGCGCCAGCCGAACAGGCTGAAGATCCAGCCACCGAGGATGGGCGCCAGGGCCGGACCGAGGGCAAAGGCCATCGCCACGTGGCTCATCAGGCGCTGGGCGCGGGGGCCTTCGTGCAGATCGCGCACCACGGCGCGGCCGATCACCATGCCGGCGCCAGCCGTGATCCCCTGCAGCGCCCGTCCGGCCATCAGCATCTCCAGGCTGCTGGCGAAGACGCACACCAGCGACGCCAGCCCGAACAGCAGCATGGAACCGACGATCACCGGCTTGCGCCCCCAGGCATCCGACAGGGCTCCATGCCACAGCACCATCGCGCCCATGGGCAGCATGTAGGCGGTGAGGGTGAGCTGGACCTGCTCCGGCGTGGCGTGGAGTTCCGCCCCGATGGCGTGAAAGGCCGGCAGGTAGGTGTCGATGGAGAAAGGGCCGACGGTGGCGAGGGCTGCGAGCAGCGCCGCCAGCTGGACGTAGGGCATGGAAGACCTTGCGGGGCGCGCCGGGGCCCGGGCGCGCGACGGGAGCCGGCTTACTCGACGGCGTGAACCTGGCTCACGAAATAGCCGGTCTCACCGAAGCAGGTGGTGGGGATGCCCACGTGCTGATCGTAGGTCAGGGACACGCGCTTGCCCATCACCGCGTTGATGTCGGTGGCGACCTTCTCGTCGCGGACCGTGAAGCGGAAGATCTCGGGCAGGCTGCCGGGAATGGCGACGATGGCCAGCTCGCCTTCCCAGGTTTTGCACAGCCAGCCCTTCTTGGAGAACTTCTGCACGTAGCCGGCGCGTTCGCCGTTGGAGTAACTCCAGCTGAGCACGAGCCAGGTGTAAGCCGCCACAAGGGCGGCAACGATCACAAAAAATCCGATCAGCGAGACCAGCCATTTCTTGCTGCTGCGCGGTGCAGCCGGTGCGGGGGAGACGCTCACTTTCAGCTCCAAGGGGGATCAGACGGTTCCGGGCAGTCCGCGGCGGCTCTGCACCGCTTCGGCCACGTGGGCGGCACCCACGTCGGGGCGGCCCGCCAGGTCGGCGATTGTACGCGCGACCCGCAAGATGCGATGGTACCCCCGCGCGGACAAGCCGAGCCGGGCGATGGCGGTCTGTAACAGATTCACGCCGGCGGCGTCCGGCCGGCACCAGCGGTCCACCTCGGCCCCGCCCAGGTCGGCATTGGCCTTGCCCTGTCGGGCCTGCTGCACGGCCCGTGCGGTGGCGACCCGCTCGCGCACGGCGGCAGTGGGCTCGCCGGCCGGTGCGGCCTGCAGGTCGGCGGCCGGCAGGGCGGGGACTTCCAGGAGCAGGTCGATGCGGTCCAGCAAGGGGCCGGAGAGCTTGCCGCGATAGCGCGCGACCTGGTCCGGCGTGCACCGGCAGCGGCCGTCGGGGTGCCCCAGGTAGCCGCAGGGGCAGGGATTCATCGCCGCCACGAGCTGGAAGCGGGCGGGAAAGTCCGCCCGCCGCGCGGCGCGGGAGACGGTGATGTGGCCGTTCTCGAGGGGCTCGCGGAGGGCTTCGAGGACGCGCCGGTCGAATTCGGGCAGCTCGTCGAGGAACAGCACGCCCTGGTGGGCGAGGCTGATCTCGCCGGGGCGCGGGGTACTGCCGCCGCCGACAATGGCGGCCACCGAGGCGCCGTGATGGGGACTGCGCCACGGCCGCTGGCGCCAGCGCTCGGGCCGGAAGCTGCCATCCACCGACTGGATCGCGGCGCTCTCCAGCGCCTCGACGTCGTCCATGGGCGGCAGCAGGCCGGGCAGGCGCTGGGCCAGCATGGATTTGCCGGTGCCCGGCGGACCGAACAGGAGCAGGGAATGGCGCCCGGCGGCGGCCACTTCGAGGGCGCGACGCGCAGGTGCCTGGCCTTTCACGTCGGCCAGGTCGGGGTAGCTGACCTCGGCCAGCAGCGGCGCGCCGGCGTAGGGCGCCAGCGGCGTGTGGCCGCACAGGTGCGCCGCCACGTCCAGCAGACTGGCCGCCGGCAGCAGGACAAGGCCGTCCACCAGGGCCGCCTCGGCGGCGTTGGCAGTGGGCAGGATCAGGCGCCGACCGCTGCCCGCGGCCTGACGGGCCAGGGCCAGAGCGCCACGCACCGGGCGCAGTTCGCCGGTAAGGGACAGCTCGCCGGCGAATTCGTACCCGGCCAGGGCCTCGGCGGGGATCTGGCCGGAGGCGGCGAGGATGCCCAGGGCAATGGGCAGGTCGAAGCAGCCGCCTTCCTTGGGCAGATCGGCGGGGGCCAGATTGACGGTGATGCGCCGCTGGGGAAATTCGAACTGGCTGGTCTGCAGCGCGGCGCGGACCCGGTCGCGGGCCTCGCGCACCTCCATGTCGGGCAGGCCGACCAGGGTGAAGGCGGGCAGGCCGTTGGCCAGGTGCACCTCGACGATCACCTCGGGGGCCTGCATGCCGGCCAGGGCGCGGCTCTTCAGGAGTGCCAGGGACATGATCCGGATCGCATGCAAAGCCGTGAGTGTAGCCTGTACGGACGTACCGTGGGATGCCCGTCGCATGGTTTCAGCGGCCGACCGGCAGGGTGAGCTGGGGACCGGGGCCGGTCTTGCCGGCGAGCTCCAGGCGGGCCAGCTCCATCAGCAGGGAGAAGGTGGATTTGCTGTCGGTGTCCCGATCATCCACGTAAAACCAGTGGTCGCGGTAGCGCACCGCCACGTGGGCGTCCGCCGGACGGGCGTCGGCGGCGCTGGCGCGGACGCGGAACAGGCCGATCATCACCCGCTGCCAGTCGAAGGGCGTGCCGTCCGCGTCGCGGGTGAGGGTGACGACGCCCCGTTCCAGATGCGCGGGCGGCACGTCTACGCCGAGGCTCACGTAATACAGGGCCTGGAGCAGGGATCGGGTTTCCAGGTCAATCTGGGTGAGGCCACCGCGGGGCTGCTGTTCCCGGAAGGGTGGCAGCGCCTCCTGGGTGACGGCGTACTGCAGGAGGCCCGGCTTGAGCCGGAAAGCACTCAGGAAGCGCTGCGTCGCCTCCGCGTTCACGGCCGACGGGGCGATCTGCAGGGTCGGGCGGGTGAATCTGCGGACCAGGCTCCAGCTGCGGCCGTCCTCATCGGGGCGGTACACGTATCCCGAGCGGGCCGCCTCGATCACGTCGCGAGGCGTCACCGCGGTGGCGGGCAGCGGGCCGCCGAGCAGTTCTTCCTGTTCTTCCACGCCGAAGACGACGTCGCCCCGATCCTGCAGACGCTGCAAGGCGTGCACGCCCTCGAGAAAGTCGTTGATGGGGGGCGCCTGGCGCGGCGTGGGGCCGCTGGCCGTCTGGGCGTTGGGCACCCAGTTGAGGTTTTCCAGATAGAGGCGGAACACCGTGGAGATGGGCCAGGTGGTCTTGGCCAGGTAGACCAGACCTTCAAGGGGAAGGGGCGTAAACAGCTTGCGCGTGAACTCCTGGTCGTCCAGAGGCGTGAAGCTGAAGGTGGGCCGGTCGGCGCGGGTGGCCTGGGCCTGGGGCAGCATGGCGGTGAAGCTGCGGTTGAGGTCACCGCCGGCGGCCGTGAAGAAGGGCAGCAGTCCGAGGCTCTGGGCCACCTCGAACTGGGCGGCGATGCCGGTCACGGCAAGGCTGCTGGGCGTGTCGGTGTAGCGCAGTCGGACGATGTTGAGGAGGAGCTGCTCCTCCGCGGTGCGCTTGAGGGCTTCGTTGTACTGCAGGCGGGTCTGGTCGATGGCCGGCGGACCGATGCCGGCACAGGCGGCCAGCAGTGGCACGGACATGCAGGCGGCCAGGAGGTGGCGGACAGACCGGCTGGAGCGGAACGCGGGGATCATGGCACGAGTGTGCCGCCCCAGGATGACGGGGCCGTGACCGGGACCGCCCATCCTCCGGGAAGGCCGGGCACCATGCCCGGCGGGATTCAGTCGCGGAAGGCTTCGACGGCGATGATCAGGCGCACTTCGTCGCTGACGGACGGAATGTTGCGGGTCATGCCGAACTCGGAACGCTTCAGCCGGCCGGTGATGTCGGCGCCACAGGTCTCCCGCTTGTTGAGCGGGTTGGGCGCACAGTGGACGCGCTGCAGCGTGAGCGTGAGGGGACGCGACACACCCAGCAGGGTCACCGTGCCCTCGGCTGCCACCGGCGTGTCGCCGTCAAACACCAGGCGCGTGGACCGGAAGCTCACGGCGGGAAACTCGGCGACGTTGAAGAAGTTCTCGCCGCGCATGTTCTCGTTCCACTTGGCGAAGCCCATGTCCAGGGCCGCCGCATCGAGACTGACATCCACCGTGCCGCTGCGGGCGGCCCGGTCGAGCACGATCTTGCCGCTGCTGCGGCTGAAGCGGCCACGCTGGGTGGACAGGCCCAGGTGGTCGGTCTCGAAGATCACGTGGGTGTGGTTCGGATCGATGCTGTAGGACACCGGCTCCGCCCGCACGGGCAGAACCCCGCCGACGGTCAGGAGCGCAGCCAGCGCACAACGCAGGGCCGACATGTTTCAGACGCCTTCGGCAGGCGGACGCTTGGCCAGCTCGGCCTCCAGGTGGGCGACCCGGTGTTCGAGTTCGGCAAGCTTTTCGCGGGTACGCGCCAGCACGTCGCGCTGGACCTCGAATTCCTCGCGGGTCACCAGATCAAGCTTGGAAAAGCCGCTGGCGAGCAGGGCACGGGCATTTTTCTCCAGATCGCGGGCCGGACTGTTGGCAAGCAGCTCAGACACTTTGGAGCCGATTTCGTCGAGGATCTTCGGATTGGCCATGGCAGGACTCCTGTACACGATAGAGGGCATTCCGGGCGACCCGGAGCAAGGTCCGAGTGTAGCACCGGGTCTGCGCGCCGCGACGGCATGCCCATGCACCCGAATGGCGCACCGACTTGGTGCAACATTCCAACTTGGTGCGCACGATAAAAATTGCGCACCGCAATAGGTCACGAAAAACAAGTTTAACTTACTGTTTACAAAAGAATTAATGTTTTTGGCACATGCTTTGCTATACAGTTCTGCCAACTTTGCAAACAGGAGATTCCTACCATGCGCAAGACCGTCCTTGCTTCCGCCCTGCTCGCTTCCTTTGTGGCCGCCCCCGCCGTCAGCTTTGCCGAAGACGCCGCGCCTGCCGCGCCCGCCTTCACCAGCAACGTGACCCTGGCGTCCGAGTACATCTACCGCGGCATCGGCCAGACCAACCGCAAGCCCGCCATCCAGGGCGGCTTCGACTACGCCCATTCCAGCGGCCTGTACGTCGGCACCTGGGCGTCCAAC
>DAOQMM010000027.1:29475-34605 GCA_035335645.1 Rhodocyclaceae bacterium
GGCAACGGCCGCGTGCTGTTCTCCGTGACCCGCACGTTCTAATTTCGAACTGGCATGGCGGCCCGGTGACGGGTCGCCCAGCATGAGGAATACCGTCATGAAACTCGTTACCGCCATCATCAAGCCCTTCAAGCTCGACGAAGTGCGTGAGGCTCTGTCCGCCATCGGCGTGCAAGGCATCACGGTCACCGAGGTCAAGGGTTTCGGCCGGCAGAAAGGTCACACCGAGCTGTACCGGGGCGCCGAATACGTCGTCGACTTCCTGCCCAAGGTGAAGATCGAAGCCGCCGTGCAGACCGAAATCCTCGACCAGGTGATCGAAGCCATCGAAAAGTCCGCCAGCACCGGCAAGATCGGTGACGGCAAGATCTTCGTGTTCGATCTGGAACAGGCCATCCGCATCCGTACCGGCGAGTCCGGTAACGAAGCGCTGTAAGGGAGCGTTCTTATCATGAAAAAGTTCGTAGCTGTCCTGCTGACCGCCTTTGCGGTCAATTTTGCGGGCGGCGCGCTGGCGGATGACAAGCCCGCCGCGCCAGCCGCAGCCGTCACGGCACCCGCCGAGGCCAAGCCGGCCGAAGCCCCCGCCGCCGAAGCCAAGCCCGCCGAAGCGGCCCCCGCTGCCGCTGCCGAAGCCGCCCCGGCCGAAGCCGCTGCCGCGCCGGTGCCCCCCAACAAGGGCGACAACGCCTGGCTGATCGTCGCCACCGCCTTCGTCATCCTGATGTCCATCCCTGGCCTGGCCCTGTTCTACGGCGGCCTGGTCCGTGCCAAGAACATGCTGTCGGTGCTCCTGCAGGTGTTCACGGTGTTCTCGCTGATCAGCGTCCTGTGGGTGCTGTACGGCTACTCCGTGGCCTTCACCGAGGGCAACGCCTTCTTCGGCGGTCTGGACAAGGTCTTCCTGAAGGGCATCACGCCGGATTCCGTGGCGGCCACCTTCAGCAAGGCCACCAACATCTCCGAGTTCATCTACGTGGCCTTCCAGGGCGCCTTCGCGGCGATCACCGTGGCCCTGATCCTCGGCGCCTTCGCCGAGCGCATCAAGTTCTCGGCCGTGCTGCTGTTCTCCGTGCTGTGGTTCACCTTCAGCTACCTGCCCATCGCCCACATGGTGTGGTTCTGGGCCGGTCCGGACGCCTACACCTCCGCCGAAGCGGCCGATGCGGCCAACGCGACGGCCGGCTGGCTGTTCCAGAAGGGCGCCCTCGACTTCGCCGGCGGCACCGTGGTGCACATCAACGCCGCCGTGGCCGGCCTGGTGGGTGCCTTCCTGGTGGGCAAGCGGATCGGCTTCGGTCGTGAATCCTTCGCGCCCCACAGCCTGACCCTGACCATCGTCGGCGCCTCCCTGCTGTGGGTGGGCTGGTTCGGCTTCAACGCCGGTTCCGCCCTGGAAGCCAACGGCGTCGCCGCCCTGGCCTTCGTGAATACCTGGGTTGCCACCGCTGCCGCCGCCATGTCCTGGCTGCTGGCCGAATGGATCATCAAGGGCAAGCCCTCTGGCCTGGGCGCTGCTTCCGGTGCCGTGGCCGGCCTCGTGGCCATCACCCCCGCCTGCGGCTTCGTCGGTGTGGTCGGTGCCATCGTGATCGGTCTGCTTGCCGGCGTGGTCTGCCTGTGGGGTGTCAATGGTCTCAAGCGTATGCTCGGCGCCGACGACTCCCTGGACGTCTTCGGAGTGCACGGCGTGGGCGGCATCCTCGGCGCCACCCTGACCGGCGTGTTCGCGGCCCCCTCCCTGGGCGGCTCCGGCATTTGGGACTACGTGGCCAACAAGGCCGCCGACGCCTACTCCATCGGTGACCAGGTCGTGATCCAGCTGACCGCCGTCGGCACCACCATCGTGTGGTCCGCCGTGGTGGCCTTCATCTCCTACAAGCTGGTCGACATGTTCATCGGTCTGCGCGTGCCGGAAGACGAAGAGCGCGAAGGTCTGGACGTCACCTCCCACGGCGAAACCGCTTACCATCAGTAACATCGGTAACAGGTTCCGTCGGCAAAACGGGCGCTTCGGCGCCCGTTTTCATTTGTTCGGCGCGCCTGGGCAGACGCACGCGCCCGGGTCCATTCCAGACACGCGCTCCATGGACGCACCGGATAAATGCCATCGGCGTACAATGGTGCGATGTTCCGTTCCCCCGCCAGATCGCCTCGCTGGGCGGCTGTCATCGTCGCGCTGGTCCTGCTGGTTCCGCCCCTGCACGCCTCGGCGCGGGAGGCGGTGACCCTGCAGCTCAAATGGCGTCACGCCTTCCAGTTTGCCGGCTACTACGCGGCCAAGGAAAAGGGGTTCTACGACGCCGCCGGCCTGGACGTGCATCTGCAGGAAGCCACACCCGGCATGGATCCGGTCGAGCCGGTCCTCAACGGTCAGGCCCAGTATGGCGTGGGCAACAGCAGCCTGTTGCTGGCACGCCGGGCCGGTCAGCCGGTGGTCGTGCTGGCCGTGGTGTTCCAGCATTCACCCCTGGTGCTGCTGACGCGACAGCAACCCGACACGGCAGACGCGCAAGGCCTTCAGCACCTCGCCGGCAAACGGGTGATGATCGAACCCCATTCCGACGAACTGATCGCCTATCTGAAACGGGAGGGTGTTCCCCTCGACCAGCTGGTCCAGGTGCCCCACAGCTACCGGCCCGAGGACCTGATCGAAGGCCGGGTCGATGCCATCACGGCCTACGCCAGCAATGAGCCCTTCTACCTCGACCGCGCCGGCCTCGCCTACCAATCCTATTCGCCCCGGGCCGCCGGCATCGACTTCTACGGCGACAACCTCTTCACCACCGAAGACGAATTGCGCAACCACCCGGATCGGGTCCGCGCCTTCCGGGACGCCAGCCTGAGAGGCTGGCATTACGCCCTGGAGCACCCGACCGAGATTGCCGACCTGCTCCACCGCCACTACGCGCCCCAGCACCCGCGAGCCTTCTTTCTTTTCGAAGCCCAGCGCATGATGCCGCTGCTGCGCGCCGACCTCATCGAGGTGGGCTACATGAATCCGGAGCGCTGGCGCCACATTGCCGACACCTACGCCGATCTGGGCCTGCTGCCCCGCGACTACGCCCTTGACGGCTTCCTCTACGCACCGGACGTCCAGCTCGACCGAAGCCGCTTCTACCTGACCCTGGCCTTGCTGGCGCTGGTCACGGGCGCCGCCATGTACGTGGTCCGCATCAACCGGCGCCTGTCCCGCGTGCTGGCCGAAAGTCAGGCCGCCGAAGCCCGCATCCGGCACCTGGCCCAGCACGACCCACTGACCGAGCTGCCCAATCGTGCCCTCCTGTCCGACCGCCTGGGCCAGGCCCTGGTGGCCGCCAAACGCGACACCCGGCGCCTGGCGGTGATGTTCATCGACGTGGACAACTTCAAACCCATCAACGACACCCTGGGGCACGCGGTGGGCGATCGCCTGTTACAGCAGATCGCCAAGCGCCTGCAGGCCAGCCTGCGGGAATCGGACACCGTGGCCCGCATCGGTGGAGATGAATTCGTGGTGCTCCTGCGCAACGTCACGGACGGGCCGGACGCCCTCGCCGTGGCGGACAAACTCCGCGAAGTCCTCTCCGTACCCATTGTGGTGGAGGCACACACCCTCGTCGTCGGTGCCAGCGTCGGCGTGGCCCTGTACCCCGACCACGGCAGCGATGCGCTCGAACTGTTCCGGCACGCCGACGAAGCCATGTATCGCGCCAAACGCGACGGTCGCAACCGGGCACAGGTGTTCGAAGCCCGTAGCGACCGGGGGCAGCCCCTGGCGCCGTCGCAGCCTGCGGCTTCGAGCGTCGGCCCGTAAACGTGCAACGGGCGCCCCACCGGGCGCCCGCCATCCAGCCGAACGCCGGACTGCGCCGCATGCCGCGGCGCGCCGGTCGTCCAGGCCCCGCTGCTCACGCGTGGGCCTCCTCCCCGTCCAGCGGATCGAGCAACTGACCACGCATCAGCGCAATCGGGCTGCGCCAGTAGATGTCGATGTTGTGGAACGGATCGGTCAGGATCTTGAAAGCCCAGGCGAGTCCCCAGACCGGTCCGCGCAGGAAGAACAGGTGCAGGGTGCGGAAGCCCAGCCCGCCGGCACCGAGGCACAGCCACAGCAGACCCAGGTTGTGGAGGTAGCCGGCCGCGCCGCCGCCCGCGTCGAGCAGCCCGAAGGCGTCGGGACTCACCAGCAGCAGCACCGGGATGGACAGCCACACGCCGATCAGCACGCCCTTGCGCTGCATGTTGTAACCCACCTTGATGGATTCCTTGTGCGCGTAGGTGGTGTTGTGGATGGCGTCGAAGCCGCGCGGCTCGTAGAAGATGTGGCCGGACTGGCGCGTCACCATGCCCACCAGCCAGCCCACCAGCCCGGCCAGGGCCGGGTCGGAGAACAGCAGGCCGTAGGCCACGAGAAAACTGATCGCGCTGATCAGGTGCAAGGTCTGGTTGATGCGGCTCTGGTGGTAATAGCGGTGGTCGTCCCAGCGGAGGGTCCGCACCTTGTCGAGAAAGTCACGCACGTTGAAGGCTCCCGGTAATGAATGCTTTGCGTGACCGCAATGTGACGGGCTTGCATGACGCTCCGGTAATGGAGGCGTTACAGATTTGCGTCACGGAGAAGTCGTTTGAGCCAGGTCAACATTTCGGGACGCACGCGCCACGTCACCGTCACATCGGGCGCCGCGGCCATGAAAAAGCCGGCCACGCGGGCCGGCTCACACGGGTCTGACGGCGGACGGCTCAGCGGAACACGACCGTCTTGTTGCCGTGGACCAGCACCCGGTCTTCCAGGTGATAACGCAGGCCGCGGGCGAGGACCGCCTTCTCGATATCCTTGCCGTAACGGACCATGTCCTCCACCGAGTCGGAATGGTCGATGCGGATCACGTCCTGCTCGATGATGGGGCCCTGGTCCAGGTCGGCGGTGACGTAATGGCAGGTGGCGCCGATCAGCTTGACGCCCCGGTCGTAGGCTTGGTGATAGGGCTTGGCGCCGACGAAGCTGGGCAGGAAGCTGTGGTGGATGTTGATGATCCGGCCCGGATGGGCGGCGCACAGGTCCGGGCTGAGGATCTGCATGTAACGCGCCAGCACCATGGTGTCGCCGTGGACTTCCTCGAAGATGCGCTGCACCTCGGCGAAAGCGCG
>DAOQMM010000028.1:0-33877 GCA_035335645.1 Rhodocyclaceae bacterium
TCAGCGTGTCACGCGGGTGGTGCGGCCGTCCTGCAGCAGGCGCACGCGCTCACCGGGCTTGAAGCCCTCGCCCTCGTCTTCCTGGACGATGGCAAGCATTTCACCGTTGTCCATCTTCAGGGTGATTTCCAGACCGTTCTTGCGGGTCAGGCCTTCTTCGGCTGCCGAGCCGGCCAGACCGCCCACCACGGCACCGACCACGGCACCGATGCTGGAGCCCTTGCCTCCGCCGACGGTGCTCCCGGCGATGCCGCCAACGGCGGCGCCGCCCAGAGTGCCGATCGGCGACTTGGTGCCTTCGAGTTTGACGACGCGGACGCTTTCGATGACGCCCATGCGGACATTCATGACGCGGCGGGCTTCGGCACGCTCATAGGTGCCGCCGCCCAGTCCGGAGGCACAGCCGGTGACGGATACGACGGCCACGAGGGCGAGGGAGAGGGGGAGCAGACGCATGGTTTTTCCTTTCACCACAGGGTTGTGCCGAAGGCTTCGCGAAAGCGTTCGGCGATTTCGTCGCGGCGGGGGGTGTGGTTCTGGCCCCCGCGGCTGGCAATCTTGAGGGCCCCCATCAGCGACGCAAGGCGGCCGGTGAGCGCCCAGTCCAGGCCCGCCTCGATGCCGTAGAGCAGGCCGGCACGGTAGGCGTCGCCGCAGCCGGTGGGGTCTTCGACGGCCGCCGGCCGGACGCAGGGAATGTCGATGCGTTGCCCGCCGGTGTGGATCTCGGAGCCTTCGCCGCCGCGTGTGACGATCAGTGCCTTGAGTTCTCCGGACAGGCTGGCCGGCGTCCGGCCGGTGCGCTCGCACATCAGGCGCGCCTCGTAGTCGTTGACCGTGCAGTAGTCGGCCAGTTGCAGACAGGCGACGAGCTCTTCGCCGGAGAACATGGGCAGGCCCTGACCGGGATCGAAGATGAACGGGATGCCGGCTTCGGCAAACTGGCGGCAGTGTTCGAGCATGCCATCGCGGCCGTCCGGGGCGACGATGCCCAGGCGCACGTCGCGGGCATCGCTCACCTTGTTGAGGTGGGACTGGGTCATGGCGCCCGGATGGAAGGCAGTGATCTGGTTGTCATCCAGATCGGTGGTGATGAAGGCCTGCGCGGTATAGGTGCCGGGCACGTGGGTGACGTGGGCACGGGACAGGCCGAGACCGTCGAGACGCTCCAGGTACGGGCCGGCGTCATCGCCGACGGTGGCCATGATCAGCGGATCGCCGCCCAGGAGCTTGAGGTTGTAGGCGATGTTGCCCGCGCAGCCACCGAACTCCCGCCGCATCTCCGGCACCAGGAAGGAGACGTTGAGGATGTGGATCTGCTCGGGGAGGATGTGGTTGCGGAAGCGATCATGGAACACCATGATCGAATCGAAGGCGATGGAGCCGCAGATGAGGGTGGACATGGGCGTCTTGAAGATGTCGTTCGGATTATAGAAGCCGCGCATGGATGCCGGGATGGCATGTGTTGCGGGATGTTTCGGCGCGCTCAGGGGTGGAAGGCGAGGACCTGATAGCCTGCTGCGGCCACGCCGGGGGCGTCAAAGACGATGCGGGCGGAGATTTCCTGGTTGGGCGCGAAGGCCGCCTTGCGGGCATCGGGGGGCAGCCATTGGGCCGGTTCGAGCACGCGGCGGACGAGGGCCTTGTCGCGGGCGTCCGTGAGGGTGATCTCGAGGTAGGGGTAGGCCTGCTCGAAATCTGCCCGGTTGCGCAAGGTGGCGTAGAGGGTGAACCGCGCTTCCCGGCTGCCGTCCGGCTGCATGTCGGAACTTTCGATGGTGATCAGGCTGGAATCCCGCGGCAGGGGCATGTCGCAGCCGATCCGATCGCACAGCGCTTCGAGGGCCGGGCGCAGGGCGGGTGCGGCGAGGGCGATCCGGTTGCGGAATACGAGCACCCCCTGCGCGAGCAGCGCGACGATCAGGAAGGTGACGGCGGCGGCCCAGACGGCCTGGCGCAGACCGCGGGGTGGGGCGTCCTCGTCATCCGCTGCGGAGGTGTCGGGGCCGGCCTGCGGAGCAGGCAGGACGAAGGGAGCGTCGTCTGCGTCGGCCACCAGCGTGAACGGCTTGGGCGCGGGGTCTGGTGCTGCGCCAGGTTCGGGTTCGAGGCGCACGTCGTTCGGAGGGGCGCCAAAGTCGGGCGGCAGCGGGAAGGCCGCGGCGGGCGGCGGCTCTGTGCTTGCGCCATCGTCGCGCGCTGACTCGATCGGGGCGGGCTCGGTCGCGCGGGCAATCTCTGCGACGTGCTCATCCACGTCCAACGGGAGAAGGTGCTCGTCGGGCGGTCCGTCACCGTGTCGCGCCGGTGGGTCGTCAAGGATGAAGGTGGGCTCGACAGGGGGCGCGTCGTCCAGGCGCTCGGGCAGGGTGTGCGTGCTTCCGTCGGGAAACGGATCTGCAAGCGGTGCTGCGTCGAAGGCCGGCGTCTGGGATGTGGGCTCGTCAGCAGCGTCAAGCAGCTCGGGCTCGGCAGGTGCGTCGTCCGGCAGGGGCGGAATCTCGCCGATGGGCTCGATATGGGGCGACGGGCTGTCAGGGTCCGGGGCTGTCCAGTCGTGCCGAGCCCTGACGGATTTCTCCTCGAGGATGAAGACCGGACTTTCAACCGCTTCGGCGAGGGGTTCGCCATCGACGCTGGCGGGCGGCGGCGGGACCGGGTTCTCGACGAGGGTTTCGAGGGCGTTGAAGGCGTGCTGGCAGTGGCCGCAGCGCACGCGGCCCTGGCGGGCGCGCAGTTGTTCCGGACGAACCCGGAAGGTCGTGGCGCACGCAGGGCAGCGCGCGAGGATCATGGCCCGGTCTGCTCCGGGCGGACGCCTTCGAGCCGCACCCAGCCGTCCGACAGGTCCGCCACGCGTAATGCGATGTAGGGCGCGTAGGCTGCGATGACCTGGTCGGCCTGGGCTTCCAGCACGCCGGACAGGGCGATCCGGCCGCCAGGGGCGATGTGGCTGGCCAGAAGCGGTGCCAGCATCTTGAGGGGATTGGTGAGGATGTTGGCGACCACGCGGTCGAACTGGCCGTCCAGAGCGGTGGACGAATGCAGGAGGGTGAGGTGGACGCCGTTGTTGCGGGCGTTGTCGGCGGCGGTCTCGACAGCCTTCTCGTCGATGTCCACACCGGTTACCGTGCCGGCGCCGAGACGTGCAGCGGCGATGCCGAGGATGCCTGAGCCGCAGCCGTAGTCGAGGACGCTCTGGCCGGGCTGCAGACTCGTCGCCAGCCATTCCAGGCACAGGCGCGTGGTCGGATGGGAGCCGGTGCCGAATGCCATGCCGGGATCGAGGACGAGGTTGATGGCGTCGGGATCGGGCGCGGCGTGCCACGAGGGGACGATCCACAGTCGGTCGGTGACGCGGATCGGGTCGAACTGGCTCTGGGTGAGCTGGACCCAGTTCTGCTCCTCGACTTCCTCGATGTGGAAGGGGGGCACGGCGTCGAGGCCGGCCTCACCGGCTGCGGCCGACAGGGCGCTGGCCAGGTCGGCGTCCGGGTCGAAGAGGGCGACGACGCGGCTGTGGTCCCACAGGCTGGCCGGATGCATGCCGGGCTCGCCGAACTGGGGTCGCTCGGCCTCGGTGCCGGCGTCGGCGTCGTCGATGCTCACCGACAGGGCGCCGTGCTCCATGAGGGCTTCAGAGAGGGTCTCGGCGCGGGCCGCGTCGGCCTGCAGGATGACGGAGAGCCACATGGTGTCAGCCCTGTTTGACCTCGTTGCGGGCGGCCAGCTTGTGCTCCAGGTAGTGGATGCTGGTGCCACCCTCGATGAACTTGGCGTCACGCATCAGGTCCTGGTGCAGGGCGACGTTGGTCTTGATGCCTTCCACCATCATCTCGGAGAGGGCGATGCGCATGCGCCGGATGGCCTGGTCGCGGGTGTCGCCGTAGGCGATCAGCTTGCCGATCATGGAATCGTAGTGCTGGGGTACCGTGTAGCCGTTGTACACGTGCGAATCCACGCGGATGCCAGGACCGCCGGGCACGTGCCAGTGGGTGATGCGGCCGGGGCAGGGGGTGAACTTAAAGGGGTCCTCGGCGTTGATGCGGCACTCGATGGCGTGGCCGCGCAGGACGATGTCCTTCTGGCGGTAGCGCAGCTTCTGGCCGGCGGCGACGAGGATCTGTTCCTGGACGATGTCCACGCCGGTGATGAGTTCGGTGACCGGGTGTTCCACCTGGACCCGGGTGTTCATCTCGATGAAGTAGAACTCGCCGTTCTCGTAGAGGAATTCGAAGGTGCCGGCACCCCGGTAGCCGATCTTGCGGCAGGCCTCGGCACAGCGTTCGCCGATGCGGGTGATGTGACGGCGCTCGATGCCCGGCGCGGGGGCTTCCTCGATGACCTTCTGGTGGCGACGCTGCATGGAGCAGTCCCGCTCGCCCAGGTAGATGGCGTTGCCGTGCTGGTCGGCGAGGACCTGGATTTCCACGTGGCGAGGGTTTTCCAGGAATTTTTCCATGTACACCACGGGATTGCCGAAGGCCGCCTGGGCTTCGGCGCGGGTGGTGGTGACGGCGTTGAGGAGGGCGGCTTCGGTGTGCACCACGCGCATGCCGCGCCCGCCGCCGCCGCCGGCGGCCTTGATGATCACCGGGTAGCCGATGCTGCGGGCGATCTTGACGATCTCCTTGGGATCCTCCGGGAGGGCGCCTTCCGAGCCGGGCACGCAGGGTACGCCGGCCGCCTTCATGGCGTCCTTGGCGGAAACCTTGTCACCCATCAGGCGGATGGTTTCGGCGCGGGGGCCGATGAAGACGAAGCCGGACTGCTCGACCCGCTCGGCGAAGTCGGCATTTTCGGAGAGGAAGCCGTAGCCGGGGTGGATGGCTTCCGCGTCGGTGACCTCGGCGGCAGAGATCAGGGCCGGGATGTTGAGATAGCTGAGGGCGGACGAGGCCGGGCCGATGCACACGGATTCGTCGGCCAGCCGCACGTACTTGGCATCTGCATCCGGCTCGGAGTGCACGGCGACGGTCTTGATGCCCAGCTCGCGGCAGGCGCGCAGCACCCGCAGGGCAATCTCGCCGCGGTTGGCGATGAGGATCTTTTCGAACATGGCCATGGCGATCAGCCGATGATGAAGAGGGGTTCGCCGTATTCGACGGGTTCGCCGTTCTCGACAAGGATGGCCTTCACGACGCCGGCCACATCCGCCTCGATCTCGTTCATCAGCTTCATCGCCTCGATGATGCACAGGGCTTCGCCGGCCGCAATGCTCTGGCCGACTTCGACGATGGGCTTGGCGCCCGGCGCGCTGGCCCGGTAGAAGGTGCCGACCATCGGGGACTTGACCACGTGGCCATCGGGCAGGGCCGGTTCTGCGGCGGGCGCTGCCGCGGCGGGGGCCGCTGCTGGCGCAGGCACATTGATGGCCATCGGGGCCGGCGCCGCGTAGGCCACTGGCGCCGGGCCGGCGCTGTGTTTGGCGATGCGGACCTTTTCCTCGCCTTCGGTGACTTCGAGTTCGGAAATGCCCGATTCCTGGACCAGGTCGATCAATTTCTTGAGCTTGCGAAGATCCATAGTGTTCCCCTTGAATGATGACAACCCGCCGTCCGGCGGGCCGTGATGTCGATTTCAGGCGCCTGGCGCGGTGCGCAGGCGGGCGAGGACGAATTCCAGGGCGAGCTGGTAGCCCTGGGCGCCCAGTCCGCAAATGACGCCCACCGCCTTGTCCGAGAAATAGGAGTGATGGCGGAAGGGCTCGCGGGCGTGGATGTTGGACAGGTGCACCTCGACGAAGGGAATCGCGACCCCCGTGAGGGCATCCCGCAGGGCGACACTGGTGTGCGTGTAGCCCGCCGGGTTGATGATGATGAACGCGACGCCTTCGCTTTCGGCAGCCTGGACCCGGTCGATCAGTTCGCCTTCGTGGTTGCTCTGGAAGGATTCCAGACACACGCCGTCGGCGCGGGCACGGCTTTCCATGGCGCCATGGATGTCCGCCAGGGTGGTGAGACCATAGATGCCGGGCTCACGCCGGCCCAGCAGGTTGAGATTGGGGCCGTGGAGGACAAGGATTCGGGTTTGCGGAAGCTCGCCGACGGTGCCTTCCTGAGTGCGATTTTTTCGCGTCATGGCGGCAAGTTTGCCGCAATTCGGCGCACGTTGTCCACCTCGGCAGCGCCAGCCCGGTGCGTCAGCTGCCGCTCAGGGCGGCCAGTTGCCGGTCCAGTTCGTCCTGCGGGAATGCGCCCAGCTTGACGCGGGCGACGCGACCTTCCCGGTCGATGATGGCCGTGAAGGGCAGTCCCTGGGCCGCGTTGCCGAGGGCTTCGGTGAGGGTGATGACGTCCGGCGAGGCGATCAGGAGCGGGTAGGGGACGGGTGATTTGGCAGCGAATTCGGCGACGTTCTTGGGACTGTCGATGCTGATGCCCACGAACTGGACCTTGCGCCCCTTGTACTTGTCGCTGAGGGTCGCAAATTCCGGCATCTCCTTGCGGCAGGGGGGGCACCAGGTGGCCCAGAAGTTCACCACCAGCACCTGACCACGCCATTGTTGCAGGGCCTGTTGCGTGCCGGCGCTGTCGGGCAGCGAGAGCGCCATCAGGCGTGCTGTGGCATCGCGGGCAGCGGCGGTCGGCGCTGGTGACGGCGGGTCGGTGACGTGCTGGCGGGTGAGGAGGCCGGCGGCGGCTGCAAGCAGGCCGAGGGCGGCAATTGCGCTCCAGGTGGTCAGGCGAGTCATGGCGTCGAGGTCTGTTCCGTTTGATTGACCAGGGCTTCGACGGTGGCGAGCCGGGCGCGTTCCGTCGGGCGCGTGCCATGGCCGCGGCGTCCGAGGCGTTCCACGTCCTGGGGATAGACCCGCAGGGTGACCGGAATGTCGTCCCAGTCGAGATGCAGGATGGCCTCGGGGCCGTCCGGCTGGTTGCGGCGGGGCTCGCGGTGGTCGTAGGGGACGCCCTGGTTGAGGAGGAAGATGTCCAGGTCCTTGGCGCTTTCCGGGAAGAGGTCGATTTCCACCTCGGCATAGCGGCCTGCGGTGCCTTCGAGGACGGCGCCGGTGAGATAGGGGCGGAAGGGCTCCAGTTCGCGCATCACGTCGAGGGCGGCGCGGCGCATGGCGAGCTGGCGTTCCAGGTGTTCCTCGTCCTGGAAGACGGCGAGGTAGGTGCGGACCTCGGCTTCGATTTCGGCGTTGTTGGGGAGTTCGTCGGCGGCGAAGGCGCCAAGCTGGCGGGCCGCCTTGCGTTTGGCGAAACCGTAGTCGCTGATGCCGTCTTCGGCAATCATGCGGGCGGCGAGGGCTGCGATCTCGCGGCGCAGGTGCTTGCGGTGGGGAACGGCGGGACGCGGCATGGGCAGACGGTGCACTCCGTTCGATTACAATGCCGGCCATTCTACACACGACTGTTGCGGCGCTGTTTCCGCGACGAAGCGACCATGCACATTCACATTCTGGGCATCTGCGGGACCTTCATGGGGGGCGTTGCCCTGCTGGCCCGGGCGGCCGGTCATACCGTGACGGGGTGCGATGCCAACGTCTATCCGCCCATGAGTACCCAACTGGAGGAGCAGGGCATCGGGCTGACCGAAGGCTATGGCGTCGAGCAGCTCGACCTGAAGCCCGACGTCTTCGTGGTGGGCAATGCGATCTCGCGCGGTAACCCGCTGCTGGAGGCGATCCTCGATGCCGGTCTGCCCTACGTGTCGGGGCCCCAGTGGCTGGCGGAGCACGTCCTTCAGGGGCGCTGGGTGCTGGCGGTGGCGGGCACCCACGGCAAGACCACGACCACGTCCCTGCTGGCGTGGATTCTCCAGGACGCGGGGCTGAATCCCGGCTTCCTGGTGGGCGGTGTGCCGAAGAACTTTGGCGTGTCGGCACGCTTGACCGAATCGCCCTTCTTCGTCATCGAGGCCGATGAGTACGACACGGCGTTCTGCGACAAGCGCTCCAAGTTCGTTCATTACCGCCCGCGGACGGCGATCCTGAACAATCTGGAGTTCGATCATGCAGACATCTTTGCCGATCTGGCGGCGATCGAGACGCAGTTCCACCATCTGGTGCGGATCATGCCGCGTGCCGGGCGTATCGTCGCCAACGCTGCCGAAGAGACCCTGCAGCGGGTGATCGGCCGCGGCTGCTGGTCCGAACTGGAATGGTTCAACGATGCGGCGGGCTGGTCGGTGGCGGAAGGGGCGGTGGAGGATGAGGTGGTGGTGCGTCATCTGGGCCGGGAGATCGGTCGCCGGCGCCTGCCCCTGTCCGGTCGGCACAACCGTTCGAATGCCCTGGCGGCCCTCGCCGCCGCGCGTCATGTGGGCGTGACGCCGGAAATCGCCCTGGACGCACTGACGCGCTTCGAGGGCGTCAAGCGGCGTCTGGAATTACGCGGCACTGTGCGCGGGGTGGCGGTGTACGACGATTTCGCCCATCACCCGACCGCCATCGCCCTGACAGTGGGCGGCCTGCGCCGCCAGGTCGGGGCGGCGCGCATCCTGGCGGTGCTGGAGCCGCGCTCCAACACGATGAAGCTGGGCACCATGAAGGATCAGCTGCCGGTCAGCCTGACCGACGCGGACAAGGTCTTCTGCTACGCCGCCCACCTGGGCTGGGATGCCGCGGCGGCGCTGGCGCCGATTGCCGACAAGTCCCTCGTGACGGACGATTTCGACGCGCTGATCGCGGCCATCGCCGCCGAGGCCCGGGACGGCGACCGCATCCTGGTGATGAGCAACGGCGGCTTCGGCGGCATCCACGGCAAGCTGCTCGACGCCCTCGCCCGCTGAGGGGCCGTCCGCCCCGGTCAGCGCAGCGGTTGGGGCGGCGGTGCGAAGAGGCCTGTGGTGCGGGCAGGGCGGGCCGTCTGCACTGCGCCCTGCGTGAACAGGCGCAGCGTCGCCGCCAGCGTGGCGCACAGGAGCAGGGCCGCGCCTGTGTTGTGGGCGACGGCCAAGGGCAGAGGCCAATGCAGCAGGACGTTGCCGATGCCCAGCGCGAGCTGCAAGCTGAGGGCCACCAGCACGGCAAGCCCTTCGCCCCGCCAGCCGACGCGACCCATCAGGGCGACGCCCAGGGTCCCGACGAGGCCCAGCACGACCCCGGCGAAGAGCCGGTGAGCCCAGTGGATTGCAGTCAGGGCGGTACCGGGCAGCAGGGCGCCGCTTGCCGTTGCCCCCAGTTCCCGGTCCAGGGTAAAGGCGTGGTGGGTGTCCAGTTCGGGCCACCAGCGGCCCTGGCAGGTGGGGAAATCCGGGCAGGCCGCCGCCGCATAGTTGCTGCTCACCCAGCCACCCAGGGCGATCTGGACGAAGACTGCCGCCAGCGCAGCAAGCGCGAGGCTGCGCAGCCACGCGGGGGCGGGACGGCGGGACGGGGCGGGGCGTTCCCGCAGCCACAGCACCGCCAGCAGCGCCAGGGTGCTCAGGCCACCCAGCAGGTGGCCGGTGACGATCACCGGCTTGAGGAGTCGCGTGACCGTGAGCATGCCCAGCAGGCCCTGGGCGCAGACGACGGCAAGCAACGCGATTTCCAGCCCGGGCGTCCGTTCGGCGCGTCGGCGCCAGGCCATGGCGACCAGCGCGAGGATGGCCAGCCCTAGACCGCTTGCCGCGTAGCGATGGATCATCTCCTTCCAGGCCTTGGGGGCTTCCACGGGTCTGTCGGGAAAGGCGTTGCGGGCGGCGGCCAGATCGGGGGCCTGTTCCGGCACGACGAGCTGGCCGTAGCAGCCGGGCCAGTCCGGGCAGCCCAGACCGGCATCCGACAGGCGCACGTAAGCGCCCAGGGAGACTACGACCAGCGCCAGCGCCAGCGCGCACTCCAGCACGAGGCGGTTGATGCGGCTCACAGCAGGCGGTCCAGGAAGAGGGCGGCGAACAGGCCTGTGAGATAGATCAGCGAGTAGCGGAAGGCGCCGCGGGCGCGATCGTCCGAGTAGTCGCGCCAGAGCCGCCAGGCCTGGTGCAGATACCCCAGGTTGAGGCCGCTGACGAGCAGGGCGTAGGTGCCGCCGGACAGGCCCAGGGTGCAGGGCAGATAGGACACGGCGGCCAGTAGTACGGTGTAGAGCAGGATGTGCAGGCAGGTGAGCGGCACGCCGTGGCTCACCGGCAACATGGGCAGGCCGGCGCGGGCGTATTCCTCCCTCCGGTAGCAGGCCAGGGCCCAGAAGTGGGGCGGTGTCCACAGGAAGATGATGAGGAACAGGGCGAGGGCCGGCAGGCCGATGGTGCCGGTCATCGCAGCCCAGCCGAGGACGGGCGGCATGGCGCCGGACGCGCCGCCGATGACGATGTTCATGGGCGTCGCGGGTTTGAGGAGCAGGGTGTAGACGATGGCGTAGCCCAGGAAGGTGGCGAGGGTCAGCCACATGGTCAGGGGATTGACCGCCATGTGCAGTACCCACAGCCCGGCGCCCCCGGTCAGGCAGGCGAGGCCGAGGGTCTCCGCAGGGGTGATCAGGCCGAGGGGCAGTGGACGGGCGCGGGTGCGGGCCATGCGTGCGTCGATGGTGCGTTCCACCAGGCAATTGATGGCCGCGGCGGCCCCCGCCACGAGGGCGATGCCCAGAGTGGCAGCCAGCAGGCGGCCGAGGGGCGGCCAGCCGGGCACGGCAAGGAACATGCCGATCAGTGCGGTGAACACGATCAGGCTGTTCACCCGGGGCTTGCACTGGGTGACAAAGGCGGCCAGGCGCAGCGTCAGGGGGGCGCGGAGGGCGGTGGGGGCGTGCAGGAGGGCAGGCATAGGGTCTCCGGGGTGAGCGTCAGCCGGCCCACGCGTAGCGGAGCAGGCGTTCCATGTCCTTCAGCAGGCCGCGGGGGTCTGCGTCGGCGGCGTAGCGCAGGATGAGGCGGCCCTGCGGGTCTACGACAAAGACCTGCGGGCCGGCGCGATCCAGGTCGAAGCGCTGGCGGGCGGCTTCGCTGGCTGCGATGGCAGTGTGCAGGTCGGGCTGCAGGGTGAGGAGCGGGGTGGCGTCCGGATGAGGCTGGTCTGTGAGCCAGACACGCTGGACGCGGTTCATCTGCTTGTAGAGGGCTACATGTACCTGGCGGGTGGCGACGATCCATTGCCGGCAGGCGTCCTCGCAGGGACCGGCGGATGCGACCAGCAGAGTCCAGTGGTCCGTAAAGGTTGCAGGGTCCAGCGGGCGACCGTCCGCGCCAAGGAGTTCGGGCAGCGTGCGCGCGGGGTTCAGCAGGTCGCCATTGGCCGCCGGGGCGGCAGGTCGCCAGCCGTAGGCGAACAGGCCGCCGCCGATGGCGAGGGGCAGCAGGAACAGGCCGAGGATCAGCCACAGGGGGCGGTAGCGGGCGGTCACCGACGCCTCCATGCGAGGGCGAACCAGATCAGGCCCGCGGCGGCGCCAAAGCCGTACCACTGGTAGGCGTAGGACAGGTGGCGCTCGTAACGCTCGTCGGCGCGGGGCCATTCGCGGGCAAAGCCGGCCGGCGCCGACGGGTCGAGCTGGACGATGACGGGCTGCACCGGAACGCCGGCGAGGCGGGCGAAACGCTCCAGATCCAGGTTCTGCCAGACCGCGGGCCATCCGGCGCTGGCAGCTTCGGTGCCGAGGGTGAAGAAACGGTGGCCCGGGACCATCGCGACGCCGTCGAGTGTCACCGGGCCGGTGGGCGTGTCCACCTGGGGGACATCGCTATGGCGGGCCAGGGCGGGGATCCAGCCCCGGTTCACGAGGATGCGCCGGTCGCTGCCTTCGAGGCGCAGGGGGGTGATCACGTGGTAACCCGCCTGTTCCCGATGGACGCGGTTGTCCACGAAGAACTGGTACTCGGTTTCGAAGCGGCCCCGCAGGCGGACGGGACGGCCGTGGAGGACCTCGGCGTCCACGGGCGCGGCGGTGATATCGACGGCGGCGTCGTGGCCGAGGCGGTCGAGGCGGGCCTGGGCGGCCTGTTTCTGATCTGCCTTGCCGGCCTGCCAGTGACCGAGTTGTACACAGAGCGTCGCCACGGCCAGGGCCACGACGCCGCCCGCCAGGGACGGCCGGAAGCGGCGGCCGCTTGTGGCGGCCAGCAGGCCGGCGCACAATCGCCGCACCCCATTCGAGGAGCGGGCAGTGGTCTTCAAGTTGGCAGTGGTGCTCATGCTGGTGGCGGTGATCGTCAGCCTGTTTTCCGGCCTGTTCTTCCTCTATCGGGACAAAGGGGACGGCGCCCGCGTGGTGCGTGCCCTGACGATCCGCATCTCCCTGTCCGTTCTGCTCTTTCTGGCCTTGCTGGTGGCGTACCGGTTTGGGCTTTACAGCCAGTAGACGACGACGAAGAGCAGCAGCCAGACCACATCCACGAAGTGCCAGTACCACGCCACCGCCTCGAAGGCGAAGTGGCGCTGGGCGTCGAAATGACCGGCCAGACAGCGGCCGGAAACCACCGCGAGCATGATGGCGCCGAGGGTGACGTGGAATCCGTGGAAGCCCGTGAGCATGAAGAAGGTGGCGCCATATACGCCGGCTCCCATCGTCAGGCCCATCTCGGTGTAGGCGTGGTGGTATTCGTAGGCCTGGAAGCCAAGGAAGATCACCCCCAGCAGCACGGTGAGGATCAACCCCAGGTTGAGCTGGGCACGCTTGCCCTTCATCAGGCCCCAGTGGGCCCAGGTGAGGGTCATGCCCGAGGTGAGGAGCAGGGCGGTGTTGATGGCCGGGATGCCCCAGGCGCCCATGGGCGTGAAGCTGGCGCCCTTGGGGCCGGCGGTCGGCCAGCCGCCGGTGTAGCCCTCGTAGAGCGTGAACATCGGATCCATGCCCGCCAGCGCCGGCACGGAGATGGTGCGACAGTAGAACAGGGCGCCGAAGAAGGCGGCGAAGAACATCACCTCGGAGCCGATGAACCACACCATGCCCTGGCGGAAGGACTTGTCTTCCCAGTCGGTGTAGGCGCCGCCCTGATTTTCGGCAATGACGGCACCGAACCAGCGGAACAGCACCCCGATGATGACCATCGCGCCGCCACCCATGACCCACGGACCCGGCGCGAAGCGGTTCATGAGCAGGATGAATCCCAGGGCGAGCAGGAACATGCCGCCCGACAGGATGAAGGGATAGACGCTGGGCTGCGGGACGTAGTAGTGACCGGTGTGAGGCGTGGAGGCGTGAGAGGCGTTCAAGGCGGGCTCCCTGATTGTTTAGCGGGGCGTGGGGGCGGGAAAGAAGGCGTAGGCCAGGGTCAGTTCGCGGAGGTCCGGGCCGATGTCGCGATCCACGATGAAGGTCAACGCCATCTCGCGGCTTTCGCCGGGGGCGAGGGTCTGTTGCTTGAAGCAGAAGCAATCCAGCTTGCGGAAGTGGGACGCCGCCACCGTGGGTGACACGCTGGGTACCGCCTGGCCGACGATGGGCTGATCGGACAGGTTGCGCACCAGGAAGCGGGTGGTGCGCAGTTCGCCCGGATGCAGGTCGAAGGCGGGTTCCAGCGGGCGGATGTCCCAGGGCAGGCCGGGCATCACCGTGGCGGTGAATTGCACATTGAGGCTGCGGCTGCTATCCACCGCAGTGGCGCCGGCCTCCTGGGCGGAGAGGGCGTCCTTGAGGGTCTTGCCGTTGAAACCGACGGCCTTGCACAGGGTGTCGTAGAGGGGCACCAGGGCAAAGCCGAAAATGAAGCAGCCTCCCGCCAGCAGCACCAGACGGCCGACCAGGCGGCCGTGGCGGGGCGAAGTGGGCAGGCTGGCATCGTGCATCGCGGTCATCGGGATCTCAGCGCTGGACGAAGAAGCCGAGGGTGTAGAGGGCCACTGCGGCGGCACCCGCCCACCAGGCGAGGCGGGCAGAGGCGCGGCGGCGACGGGCCAGATCGGCGTCGGAGATCATCTGCATGGGGTGGCTCCTCAGCGGCTCTCGATGACGGGCTGGGTTTCCCAGGAGTGGTAGGGCGGGGGCGAGGACAGTTCCCACTCCAGGCCATCGGTGCCTTCCCAGACCTGGTCGCTGGCGGGTTCGCCGCCCTTCACGCAGCGCCACACGTTGTAGGCGAAGATCAGCTGGGACAGGCCCAGGCAGAAGGCGCCGACAGTGCTGATGGCGTTGAACTCGGCAAACTGCAGGGCGTAGTCCGGGATGCGCCGGGGCATGCCGGCAAGGCCCAGGAAGAACTGGGGCATGAAGGTCAGGTTGAAGCTGACGACCGTGAGCCAGAAGTGCAGCTTGCCGAGCCGTTCGCTGTACATGTGACCGGTCCACTTGGGCAGCCAGAAATACACACCGGTCATCACGCCCATGATGCCGCCGGCAAAGAGGGCGTAGTGGAAGTGGGCGACGACAAAGTAGCTGTGGTGGTACTGGGCATCGGCGGCCACATCGGCCAGCACCAGGCCGGTGAGGCCGGCGATGCCGAACAGTACGATGAAGCCCACGGCGAAGAGCATCGGCGTCTCGAAGCTCATGGCGCCGCGCCACATGGTGGCGAGCCAGCAGAAGAACAGCACCGCCAGGGGCAGGGAGATGGACATGGTGCTGTACATGAAATACAGCAGAGCTGGCACGGGCAGGCCGGCGGTCAGGAAATGGTGGGCCCACACGATGAGGCCCAACACGCCGATGGCGATGAAGGACCAGACCTGGGCGGTATGGCCATAAACCGGCTTGCGGCTGAAGGTGGACAGCACGTGGGGCATCAGGCCCCACACCGGGAGAAGCAGGATGTACACCTCGGGGTGGCCGAAGAACCAGAACAGGTGCTGGAACAGGATCGGGTCGCCGCCGCCCGCCGCGTCGAAAAAGTGGGTGCCGAAGTGGCGGTCGGTGAGGAGCATGGTGACGCCACCGGCGAGCACCGGCAGGGTGATGATGAGCAGCACCGCGGTGACCAGCCAGCCCCAGCAGAAGAGGGGCATCTTCATCAGCGTCATCCCCGGCGCGCGCATGTTGAGGATGGTGGCGATGATGTTGATGGAGCCCATGATGGAGCTGATGCCGAGGATGTGGATCGAGAAGATCGCGAAATCCACGCCGATGCCGCCCTGCACCGAGAGGGGCGCGTAGAGCGTCCAGCCGGTGGCCACGGCGCCGTCGCCGATGCCGAAGAGGGCCAGCACGAAGGGCATCGTGAGCAGCATGGCAGCCGGCGGCAGCAGCCAGAAGCCCCAGTTGTTGAGGCGCGGCAGGGCCATGTCGGGGGCGCCGATCATCAGCGGAATCATCCAGTTGGCAAAGCCCGTCGCGGCAGGCATCAGGGCCGCGAAGATCATCACCAGTGCATGCACGCCGATGAGCTGGTTGAAGAACTCCGGCTTCATCAGTTGCAGGCCGGGCTGGAAGAGTTCGGCCCGGACGCCGAGGATCATCGCCCCGCCCACGAAGAACATGATGAGGGCGAAGGTCATGTACATCGTCCCGATGTCCTTGTGGTTGGTGGTGGTGAGCCACCGGAGGAGACCGGTCGGGTGGTGGGCGTGGTCGCCGTGGGCGTCGAGGGCGTGGGTGGCGGTGTTCATGGGGTGCTCCTCAGCGAAGGGCCTTGATCTGTGCCGGCTGGACCATGTCACCCATGGCGTTGCCGAAACTGTTGCGCTCGTAAGTGACGATGGCGGCGATGTCCGTGTCGGACAGGGTGTTCTTAAAGGCCTGCATGGCGGTGCCGGCCTTGCCGTTGAGCACCCGGTCCAGGTGGCTGTCGGGGATCAGCTTGCCCTCGGGCGAGAGCAGCGGGCTGTTGACCACCTTGCTGCCGGCCAGCGCCGGGAAGGCTGGCGGGACCCCCTTGCCGTCGGGCTGGTGGCAGGCAGCGCAGGTCTTGTCGTAGGCTTCCTTGCCCTTGGCCATCAGTTCGTCCTTGCTCCAGGTCTTGTCGCTGCCGGCGCTGGCGGCGGCCTGGGTCGCCTTCTTTTCGTCCAGCCAGGCCACGTATTCGGCCTCGGGCACGGCGCGCACCACCACGGGCATGAAGCCGTGGTCCTTGCCGCACAGCTCGGCGCATTGGCCGCGGTAGATGCCGGGCGTCTCGATGCGCACCCAGGTCTCCCGCAGGAAGCCGGGGATGGCGTCACGCTTCACGCCGAACTGGGGTACCCACCAGGTGTGGATCACGTCGGTGGAGGTGAGCAGCACGCGCACCTTCTTGCCCACCGGCAGGACGACCTCGTTGTCCACCTCCAGCAGGTAGTGTTCGCCCTTGGCTTCCTTGCCCTCGATCTGCTCCCGCGGGGTGGACAGGGTGCTGACGAACTTGACGCCGGTGTCCGGGTATTCGTACTGCCACTTCCATTGCATGCCGGTGACCTTGAGGACCATGTCGGCCTTGGTCCTGGTGTCTTCCATGTCGATCACCGCATGGAAGGCGGGGATGCCCATCAGCACGAAGTCGATGAAGAGCAGCATGGCGAAGGGCACCAGGACCCAGAACCACTGGAGCGCTCCCGAAGGCCCGCTGAATCCGGCGGGCTGCGCGCCAGTGCTCTTACGGTGCTTGACCATCGAATAAATCATGATGGCGAAGACGACCACGAACAGCGCCGTGATGATCACCATGAACTGGTTGTGCATCGACAGCGTGTCGCGGGCGATGGGGGTGACGGGCGTGGGAAAGTTCCACGTGTAGTCGGCGAAGGCAGGGGCGGACAGCGCCAGGCCGATGCCGGCCGCAAAGAATGGCCGGCGAAGGGTGGGGAGTCGGGTGGGGATCAAGTCTCTTCCTCTTCTGGGCATGGACGGGAGGGGGTCAGGGCAGCCGTTGAAGCTGGCCGCGCAGTTCGGCAGCCAATGTGCGACGCTGGTCGGGCGTCATCAGGTGTCCCACGCGGGCGTGGCGGCCATGGGAGCGGATGTACAGCAGGGGGTCGCCGCCGGGGCCGTCGGGTTCAAGGCTGACCCGCGCCCAGAAAGGATGGAAGCTGGCGCTCAGGTCGCCGTGCGGACAGTGGGTCAGCACGCTGAGACGGCCGGATTCGAGGCGGATGGTTTCGTAGGCAGTGTCGCTGCGCTCAAGGGCGCGCAGGGCCAGGGCGAGGACGATCAGTTCCAGCCCGGCAAAGGGCAGTACCATCCAGGCGCCCGCCAGCATGAACCCTGCGCTGACGAGCAGGGTCACAATGACAAGTCCGCCGATCAGGCCGCGGCGGGCAGCAGAACTCAGAGAGCGGTTGGGGCGCGCGGTCCATTCCCGCGCGCCGCCCGCTTCTTGAAAGGTCAGAGCCATGGCGTCTCCTCCAGGCTTTGTCTGCGACTTTTTGACGCAGATCAAATTTGTGGGCGCAGTTTAGCATCCGCTTACAGTTTTGCGGTGCACCGGATTTTTTGCGTAACCTGCTGATTAAAAATGACTAACCATACTTTTGCGATGTTGCGGTGCGCAATTTCAGGTGTTCTGGCGGCCATGCTGCTGGCGGGATGCACGCCGTCCGGCGAGGGGGGCGGGAAGACACAGGGCTTTGTGGCGACGGACATCACGGGGGCGGACTATGCCCGCGGGTTCCGGCTCACCGATCACACGGGCCGGCCGCGCACGCTGGAGGACTTTCGCGGCAAGGTGGTGACGATCTTCTTCGGCTATACCCAGTGCCCCGACGTGTGTCCGACCAATCTGCTGGCGATGGCCGAGGTGATGCGCCAGCTCGGGGACGACGCGGCACGGGTCCAGGTGCTGTTCATCACCGTCGATCCGGAGCGGGATACGCCCGCCCTGCTGGCCCAGTACGTGCCGTCATTTGATGGGCGTTTCCTGGGCCTGTACGGCGATCCGGCGGCGACTGCGGCCGTGGCCAAGGAATTCCGCGTGTTCTACCAGAAGCAGGGCGACGTGAAGGGCGGTAGCTACACGGTGGACCATTCCACCGGGACCTACGTGTTCGATCCCTCCGGCCGCCTGCGTCTGTACGTAAAACACGGTGAGCAGCCGGACCGCATCGCGGCCGATCTCCGGCGCCTGTTGGCAGGGCAGTGAGTCGGCCGGTCGTCGCGGGAGCCGGCGGTGCCGGGTGGGTGTCCGCGCGCCCGGGTGGGGCGCGGTGCGGCGCTGAATGAAAAAGGGCAGCCCGCAGGCTGCCCCTAATCCGACAGTGGCGTCGCTCAGGCGAAGGCGGCGAGTTGCGTACGCATCTTCTGCATGGCCTTGGCTTCGATCTGACGGATGCGCTCGGCCGATACGCCGTATTCGGCGGCCAGTTCGTGGAGCGTGGCGGCGTCGCCTTCACTCAGCCAGCGGCGGCTGACGATGGCACGACTGCGCTCGTCCAGGCTGGCCAGGGCGTCGTGCAGGCCGCGGTCCTGCAGGCGGGCAAGCTGCTGCTCGGCCAGCACCTCGGACGGCTCGGCGTGCGGGTCGGCCAGGTAGGCGATGGGGGCGAAGCGCTCCTCATCGTCGTCCGGCCCGGCGTCCAGCGCCACGTCGTGACCGGACAGGCGGGTTTCCATCTCCCGGACCTCCTCGGGCTTGACGCCGAGCTGCTTCGCCACGGCCAGTACTTCGTCGCCCTGCAGGGTGGCGCTGTCGTGCTTCATGCCGCGCAGGTTGAAGAACAGCTTGCGCTGGGCCTTGGTGGTGGCGATCTTGACCAGACGCCAGTTGCGCACGATGTATTCGTGGATCTCGGCCTTGATCCAGTGGATCGCGAAGGACACCAGACGCACGCCGCGCGTCGGGTCGAAACGCTTGACGGCCTTCATGAGGCCCACGTTGCCTTCCTGGATCAGGTCGGCGTGGGGCAGGCCATAGCCCAGGTAGCCGCGGGCGATGGCCACCACCAGACGCAGGTGGGACATTACGAGCTTGCGGGCCGCGTCCAGGTCTCCGTCATCCCGGAAGCTGTGGGCGAGATCGGACTCCTCCTTCTCGGTCAGCAGCGGGATGCGATTGACGCTCTGGATGTACTGATCCAGGCTGCCGACCGCGGAGGGAACAGGAAACGACAGGGTTGTGGTCATGGGTAAGGCTCTCCTTGCGCCCAAAGTTTAGCACTCCATGCCAGAGAGTGCTAACAGCGCCAGGAGTTCCCGTGCCGCGGGTCGGTGCCGCGGGAAGTCCGCCACGCGTGTTGCCGGCCCTCACCGGCCGGGGCCCCGGCTTCCCCCGCGGGCGGGGGACCGGGGCGCCCGACCGGGAGGGTGATCACAGGCCGAGGACGGCCTTGGCGCGGGTCAGATAGTGGATGCGGTCGTCCAGACCGTTGTAGCCGCCGTTGATGCGCTTGGTGACCGCCTTCACGTCGTCCTGCTCGGCCAGCGCGGGCAGCCCGCGGGTGACCCAGAACCAGCAGGCCACATCCACGGCGGCCAGCGGATCGTCGGCAATCTTTTCAGGGTGCGCCACGTAATCGACGCCGCAGGCCTTGGAGTACGCAGTGTAGTTGGCCCGGCCGGTCAGCTGGATCAGCCCGCGCCCTTTGTAGCGCCGGCCGTCGCCCGTCTGGGTGTTGCCCAGGTCCTTGCGGCCTTCATAGGCATCGCCGCTGGCGATCTCTTCGGTGTACAGGAACGAGGCGGATTCGTGGGCGACCTGGGCCAGGAAGTGGGCCGCCTGCAGGGGCGTGGTGATGCCGTACTTGGTCATGCCGGACTTGAGCGGATCGAAGTAATGGTCGATGCGCTCGGCCGGCGAGAGGGGCAGCACGATGGACAGCTTCTCCTTGGTCGGCCCTTCCGGCAGGCCGGCCAGCAGGGCGCGGACGGTGGCGTCGCCGGGGGCGATCAGGCCGTCGGACTGGGGCAGGCCCATGGCCTGCACTTCGAAGTCGGAGATGCGCTGGATGGTGTTCTTGCCAATGCGGCCGTCCACCCCCAGCGGTGGGGGGTTGGGCGGTTTGAAGCGGGTGGCGTTGAGGTTGAGCAGGATCTGGATGGCGGCCACGTCGGCGAGGTCGTTACGGCCGCCGAGTCCGACGGAGGTGGCGATGCACATGGTGTTTCTCCTGGAGGGCTTGCAAAAGGGGGCGCGACCTATCCGGTATATATCACCCACCCGCCATGTCAAATCCGGGTCCGCGCCGGGCGCACTGCCGTGAAGGGCCTGAAGCCCTCGCCGCGCAGGGCGAGCCGGCGCCGGAGGCGCCCGCGTCAGACCGCCTTGAGCGAGGCCATGTCGATCACGAAGCGATATTTCACGTCGCTGCGCAGCATGCGGGCGTAGGCGGCGTTGATGTCCTGCATGCGGATGATCTCGACATCCGAGGTGACCCCGTGGGCGCCGCAGAAGTCGAGCATCTCCTGGGTCTCGGGCAGGCCGCCGATGAAGGAGCCGGCCACCGCCTTGCGGCCCACCACCAGGGACGTGGTGTTGAGCATCGCATCCAGCTTGCCGAGGAAGCCCACCAGCACCAGGGTGCCGTCGTGGCGCAGGGTGGGCAGGTAGGGGTTGAGGTCGTGCGCGTAGGGTACGGTGTCGATGATCAGGTCGAAGCGGTTGCGCACGGCCTTCATCTGCGCGGCATCGGTGGACAGCACGATGTGGTCGGCGCCCAGGCGGCGGGCGTCGGCTTCCTTGCCGGGCGAGCGGGTGAACAGGGTGAGTTCGGCGCCCAGGGCCTTGCCCAGCTTGAGGGCCATGTGGCCGAGACCGCCCAGGCCCACCACGCCCACGCGGCGGCCCGGTCCGGCCTGCCAGTGGCGCAGGGGCGACCAGGTGGTGATGCCGGCGCACAGCAAGGGCGCGGCGCCGGCCAGATCGAGGCCATCCGGGATGCGCAGGACGAAGCGTTCGGACGTGACGATCCGCTCCGAATAGCCGCCCTGGGTGGGCGTGCGGTCGAGGCGGTCGGTGCTGTTGTAGGTGAAGGTCGGGCCTTCCTGGCAGAACTGTTCGAGCCCCGCCGCGCAGGCCTCGCAGTGGCGGCAGGCGTCTACCAGACAGCCCACGCCGACCCGGTCGCCGGGCCGGAAGCGGGTCACCGCCGGGCCCACGCTGGTCACACGGCCGACGATCTCGTGACCGGGCACCACCGGATAGACCGTGTTGCGCCAGTCGTTGCGGGCGGTGTGCAGGTCCGAATGGCACACGCCGCAGAAGAGGATCTCGATCGTCACGTCGTCGGGTCGCGGACTGCGGCGGGCAAAGCGGTAGGGCACCAGGTCGTCGCTGGGAGAGTGGGCGGCATAGCCGCGGACGTCGAAGGTCATGGTCGTCGCTCCAGGAGTCGGGGTCGGCCGCCGGGCCACGGCCGCAGCGGCAGTGTACGCCCGGCGTACATCTCTGGGCGGTGCCGGTTCGGGCGCCGGCGGCGGCGCAACAAAATCGTCATGAAATCTAAATATCATGCCTGTTGATGAAACAGTTCGACACTCGGACGAGGAGCGTGGGGTGAACGTCCGCAAGCATCTCGCCCCCGCCCTCCTGACCGTGCTGGTGGGCGCCATCGGCGGCGGCATCTGGTATTCCAACGGGCAGCTGGGCGAGGAGCACGCCCAGCGTCAACTGGCCAGCCAGGCGCAGGCCCGCCACGTCACCCTGCGCGGGCTGATCGGCTCGGAGAAGGAGGCCTTCTTCAACGATCCGCGTGTGCGCCAGGCACTGGAGGCCCAGGGCATCGGCGTGACCGTGGAGAAGGCGGGTTCGCGCACCATCGTGGCCCAGTTCGATGCCGCCCGCTACGACTTCGGGCTGCCCTCCGGCGCACCGGATGCCGAGCGCCTGCGCCAGGTCTCCAAGGCCAAGCGCGTCTTCAATCCCTTCTACACGCCGATGGTGATCGCCAGCTGGCGGCCGATTGCCGACATCCTGGTGGCCAACGGCATCGTCGAGCGCCAGGGCGAGCTGTACTACCTGACCGATCTGCCCCGCCTCCTCGACTTGATCCAGCATGGCACGCGCTGGCGCGAGCTCAAGGACAGCGGGCGTTTCTCCACCAGCAAGTCGGTGCTGATCAACTCCACCGACATCCGCAGCTCCAACAGCGCGGCCATGTACCTGGCGCTGGCCAGCTATTTCGGCAACGGCCAGCAGGTGGTGCAGAGCCAGGCGGACGTGGAGCGGGTGCTGCCCGTCGTCGCACCGCTGTTTTTGCGCCAGGGCTTTCAGGAGCAGTCCTCGTCGGCGCCCTTCGAGGACTACCTCGCCCTGGGCATGGGCAAGACGCCGCTGCTGTTCGCCTACGAATCCCAGCTCGTGGAGTTCTGGCTGCGCCATCCGGACCGCCGCAAGGGCGACATGGTGATGATCTACCCGCGCCCCACGGTGTATTCCAAGCACGTGCTGGTGCCGTACACGCCGGCCGGCGAACGGCTCGGGGTGGTGCTCGAGAGCGATCCCGCCCTGCGCGCGCTGGCCCACGAATACGGCTTCCGCACCGGCGGCGACGTGCATGGCCCCGAGGAATGGGCCAGACAGGGCATCACCGTGCCCGACACCCTGGACGACGTGATCGACCCGCCCAGCCAGGAATGGCAGGAGCGTCTGATCCAGGCCATCGAAACCCGCTTCAAGTAAGGAGGCGCCTTCCATGACAACCCAGAACCCCGCTGTTGCCCCGGCCGCGAGCCTCGACCTGCCGCCGCCCGACGCGTTTGCGTCCCTGACCCTGGAAGCGCCCGCGCCGGTGGCCCCGGTGCCGGTGGCGTCGGCCGGCGGCAAGGTGCGCCTGAAGGCCGAAGACGTGCACGCCCTGGACCAGATGGCCGGCCAGTTCATCGACGAGATCACCCGCTACGACAGCCACGATCCGCGCTTCAAGTCGGCGGTGGAGCGTATCCACGCCATGGGCAACCGGGATGTGGAAGCGTCCGCGTCGGTGTCCAACCGCATGCTCAACCGCCCGGTGCAGACGCTCAAGAATGGCATGTTCGACAAGAGCAGTCTGATCGGTGCCAACCTCATCGACCTGCGGCGCACCATCGAGGATCTGGACCCGTCCCGCCAGCACGATCTCTTCAAGCCGCGCAAGATTCTCGGTCTGATCCCCTTCGGCAACACGCTGATCGATTATTTCGACCGCTACAGCTCGTCCCAGTCCCACATCAACGCCATCATCGAAGGCCTCAAGCGCGGCCGCGACGAGCTGCTCCGCGACAACGCGGCCATCGAACAGGAGAAAGCCAACCTGTGGGGCCTGATGGAGCGCCTCGAGAAGTACATCTACATCGGCCGGAAGCTCGACGGCGAGCTGGACGCCAAGGCCGCCCAGCTCGACCTGGCCGATCCGGACAAGGCCCGCGTGGTGCGCGAGGAGATGCTCTTCTACGCCCGCCAGAAGGTCACCGACCTGCTCACCCAGATGAGCGTCAACATCCAGGGCTACCTGGCCCTGGACATGATCCGCAAGAACAACCTGGAGCTCATCAAGGGCGTGGACCGGGCCACCACCACCACCGTGGCGGCCCTGCGCACCGCGGTGATGGTGGCCCAGGCCCTGGCCAACCAGAAGCTCGTGCTCGACCAGATCACCGCGCTCAACACCACCACCGGCAACCTCATCGCCGCCACCAGCGTGCTCCTCAAGGAGCAGAGCCAGGCCATCCACGAGCAGGCCGCGTCCGGCACGATCGAGATCGCCAAGCTGCAGCAGGCCTTCCAGAACATCTACCAGACCATGGACGCCATCGACGACTTCAAGCTCAAGGCGCTGGCGTCCATGCAGACCACGGTGGAGACCCTCGGCAGCGAGGTGGAAAAGTCCCGCAGCTATCTCGACCGGGTGCGTCGGCGCGAGGCGGGCAACACCTTTGAGGCTTCGTCGGCCGGAGTGAGCCTGTGACGGACCGCCGCCGCGGGTGGGCTGCGGTCGGGGCCGTGCTGCTGGCGCTGGGGCTGACGGCCTGTGGGCGCGAGTCGGGCGGCGGGGCCGCCGGGACCGCCCAGGGGCCGGTGACCGTCCTCGCCGGCTCCGAGCTGCGCGACGTGGAGCCCCAGCTCCTCAAGGCGGCAGCTGATGCAGGCGTGCCGGTGAAACTCAGCTACGCCGGCACCCTGGACATCGTGGAGCGGGTCAATGCCGGCGAAGCGGTGGACATGATCCTGCCGCCCAGCGGCGCCTACCCGTCCCTCGCCCTGGCCACGCCGCCCAGGGCGCGGGAAAAGCTCTTCTATTCCCGCGTGGTGCTGGGCGTGCGGAGCGACAAGGCCAGGGCCCTGGGCTGGGACCGGCGGGCGCCGGCGTGGACGGACATCGCGCGGGCGGCTGGCGCCGGGCGACTGCACTTTGCGATGACCAACCCGACGTCGTCGAACACCGGGATGAGCGCCCTCTTCGCGGTGGCTTCCGCGGTGGCGGGCAAGACCGAGGATCTGAGCGAAAAAGAGGTGAATGGCACCGTCCTGAAGGCCTTCCTGGCTGGCCAGACGCTGACTGCCGGCAGCTCCGGCTGGCTCGCCGAAGCCTATGCCCGCGACCCCTCCGCTCTGGACGCGATGATCAACTACGAAGCGGTGATCCTGCGCACCAACGCCAGTCTGGCGGACAAGGACCGCCTCGTGATCATCCACCCCCGCGACGGGGTGATCACCGCGGACTACCCGCTGATGCTCCTCAACGAGCGTCGGCGCGACGCGTACACACGCCTCGTGGCGGCCTTCAAGTCGGTCGCGGTGCAGCAGAATCTGGCCGCGAGCGCCTTCCTGCGGCCGGCCCTGCCCGACGTGCCCCTCGCCGCCGGCGTATCGCCGGAGCCCGTGGTGGAGCTGACCTTCCCCAACCGGCTGGAGGTCATCGACGCCGTCCTGCAGGCGGCGCAGGCCCAATGGCGGCGGCCCGCCACCTCCATCTTCGTGCTCGACGTCAGCGACTCCATGGCCGGCGCCCGCCTCGACGCCATGCGTCAGGCGCTGCTGACGCTCGTGGAGGCGAAGGGGCTGGCGGCCAGCCAGCGCTACGCCGGCTTTCAGCCCCGCGAGCGGGTGATCATGATCCCCTTCTCGGACAAGGTCTTCCCGCCGACGCAGGTGGACTTCGGCCAGGAAACCCTCGACGACGGGCGTCGGCAGCTGCGCACCTTCGTGAACGCGCTGCATATCGCTGGCGGAACAGCCATCTATGCGGCGCTGATCCGCGCCGACGAGCTGGCCGACGCGGAGCTCAGGCAGTCGCCCGACCGGACCGTGAGCATCGTGCTCCTGACCGACGGGATCAACAATTCCGGGCCGGGCTACTACGAATTCATGCGGCACCGTGGCGCGGACGCCGTCCGGGTCTTTCCCATCCTGTTCGGGGAGGCCAGCGTCGACCAGATGGAGTCCCTGGCCTCGGCCACCCGCGGGCGCACCTTTGACGGACGCCACACTGCCCTGGCGAGCATCTTCAAGGACATCCGCGCCTACCAATGAACGACCGCTCCCGCCGCCCGGCGTCCCTGCGTGCGCTGCTCTTCCTCTACAGCAACGCCAACATCGGCGGCTGCCTGAGCGCGCTGCTCGGGCCGGCCCTGCTCTTCGGCGGCGTCATCGGTCCCGGCTGGATGTGGATCACCGCCGGCCTGTACGGCGTGGGCGCCCTGGGCGGCACGCTGCTGCGGCGGACGCCCGAGGTGGAGCGGCAGATCGAGGCGACGCTCACCCTCGACGAGATCCTCCAGCACCTGGACCGCGTCATCGCCGAGGTGACGCCCGAGGTCGGGCGGGACATCCTGACGCACCTGGCGAGCCTGCGCAGCGCCATCGCCGAGGTGCTGCCGCGCTTGCTGGAGCTGTCCGGCGACCATGGCGACCTCTACACCGTGCGCGAGACGGTGCTGCGCTACCTGCCGGAGACCCTTGCCAACTACGTGGCCCTGCCGCCCGCCTTCCGCAGCGCCCACGTGCTGCGGGACGGCAAGACCGCGCGCCAGCTCCTCACCGAGCAGATCGCCCTGCTCGACGCACGGATGCAGGACATCGTGGCCAACGTGGCGAGTGCCGATGCCCAGGCCCTGCTCGCCAACGGCGAGTTCCTGCGCACCAAGTTCGATTCCGCCGACTTCCTGCCGCGCTGAACGGCGCGTCGGGCGCTGCTTCAGGGCGCCGCGGTGCGGGCCCGCAGCGTCTCGCCGAACCGGCCCAGCTCGCCGGCGTCCAGATCGGAGATCACCCGGAAGCCCATCCGGCCATTGCTCCACTGCAGCGTGTTGAAGCCACGGATCTGGGCCTGGCGGAGGACCGCCACGCGCTCGTCGGGCCACACGAAAACATTGATGACGTGCTTGCGGTGCGTGTAGGCAAGGCCCGCCACGCGCGTGCCGGCGAGGGTGTCCACACGCCCGCCGAGGAGCGGAAAGCCCACGTCCGCCAGATCCGCGACCGGCGGCGCGTAATCGATGCGCCCCTGGAACCAGGGCTTGACGGTGTGCCGATCTGCCGACGCAACCTCGATCAGCGGACCGCTGCCCAGGCTGCGCACATGACTGGCGACCACGGCGGCCTCGGCGGAGCGGTCCTGCTCGATCTGCTGCACCCACGGCACACCCACCAGGGTCGCGAGCACGCCGAGGATGAAGCCGGCGGCCATCCCGCGCCAGCGCAGGACGTCGGGACCTGCCGCCCGGGACAGGGCGCTGCCTGCCGCACCGCGCAGGCCCGCCAGCAGGATGCGGCTGCGCACGCGGGCCTGCAGACCGGGCCCCGCGCGATGGCGGGTCGCGTGGGTGTTGAGCAGGGCGGACAGTTCGTCGTCGTTCGGACTCATCTTCAGGACTCGCTTTCCAGGGCGCCGAGAATGGCCCGCAGGCGCTCGCGGGCGCGGGACAGGCGGGACATCACCGTACCGACCGGGATCGCGGAGATCCGGGCGATCTCCGAATATTCCAGGCCTTCCAGTTCGCGCAGCACGATGACCTCGCGGAGCGGCGGCGGCAGGGCGCGCAGGGCCGCGTCGATCCGCGCGCGCGCCTGCCGGCCTTCCACAACCCGCCCCGGCTCCGGCGCGCTGTGGCCGGCCGCGGCGTGGGCCGCGTCCAGCGCTGCCTCGTCGAAGCCGCCGAGCTCCTGGCGGTTGCGGGTGCGCTCCAGATGACTGAAGCAGGTGTTGCGCACGATGCCCAGAAACCAGGGCCGTATCGCGTCGCCGCGGGCGCTCTCGAAGTAGCGGAAGGCGCGCAGGGCCGCCTCCTGCACCGCATCCTCGGCCGCCGCCCGGTCGGTCAGCAGCCAGCGGGCCAGATTGTAGGCGGCGTCCAGGTGCGGCAGCACGAGGCTTTCGAAACGGCGGGCGGCGCTCACGACGGATCAGGCACGGACGATCAGGCGTCCGTGCATCTCCTCGTGGCCGTCGCCGCAGAAGTTGTCGCACAGGAAGTCGTAGGTGCCGGGCGGCAGGGGCGGCAGGGCGACCCGTGTCACCCGCCCCGGCGGCAGATCGGTGCGCAGGCCGAGGTCCGGCAGGCTGAAACCGTGGACGAAATCCACCGAGCGGATCGCCAGTTCCACCGCCTGGCCGGCCTTGAGCGGGATCTCGGCCGGCGTGAAACGGAAGCGGCGGGCTTCCACGTCGATGACGGGCGGCGGGTCGGCCACGGCGTTGCGGCCGGCCAGCCCTTCCAGCAGGGTGGCGGCGCCGAGGCTGAGGGTGCCGCCCAGGAGGCGGCGTCGGGTCCAGGTCTTCATGAGCGTTGCACCGGGAATTCTTGGAGGCCGAAAGCGCTGCCGCCGGCGGCAGTATGGACTTCCCGGAAGCCGAGGCCGCGGTAAGGTTCGGCGGCATCCCAGGGTAATGGCGTGCGTTTCTCCTGGGCGCCGGGCGCCGGCAGCGGAAAGATCAGGGATTTTGCGGAATGGTGCGGGATGTGGCCGGTCATGCGGTGATGCTCCTGGTGGATGTGGCCATAGAACACGGTCACGTTGCGCCAGCGTTGCAGGATCGCCATGACCTGCGCGCCGTCCCGCGTGGCCCAATCCCAGCGGGGCGCCAGGTCGAACAGGGGGCGATGGGTGAGCACGACGATGGGGGTGTCCGCCGCAAGGGGCGCGAGGGTCGCCTCCAGCCAGCGGAGCTGGTCTTCACCGACGCGGGCGCCGGGGTCCGAGACATTGTCGAGGGCGATGAAATGCACGCCCTCGTGGACGAAGGTGTAATTCGGGTCGCCGAAGTGTTCCCGGTAGGCGGCACCCCGGTCGAGGGAGGCGTCGTGTTCACCGGGGAGATAGTAGTGGGTGCGGACCTGCAGGTCCGCCACGATGGCCTTGAACTCGCGCATCCGGCGCCGGCGCTCGGCCGGGTCGTCGGTGGTGTGCGTCAGGTCGCCGGTAAAGACGATGAAGGCCGGGGGCACTGCCAGGGCATTGACCGCCTGCACCGTCTTGCGCAGCGTGATGGCCGCATCGGGGTTGGCCTCTCCCTGATAGCCCCAGTGTACGTCCGACATCTGGACGAAGTAGAAGTCCCGCGTGGCGCCGGGCGCTGTGGCCAGCCCGGCGCAACCGGCCAGTCCGGAGGCGAATACCACGCCGCCGCCGAGGGCGCTCAGGCCCAGAAAATGCCGTCGATCCATGTCCTTGCTCCTGTTGGGTGACGGACGCCCGCTGCGCCCTCCCTGTGCCATACCGGATGGGGCGCGGGTTTATTCCCGCGGGGCGGTCTCTTTTTGCGGCGCCTCGCCGAGGGTGCGCAGATAGGCGATCAGATCGGCCCGCTCGGCCGCATCGGCGACGCTCACCCCCATGCGCTGCCCCGGACGGACGGCCTCCGGGTCGGTCAGCCAGCGGTCGAGGCGCTCGGGCGTCCAGACAAATCCGGCGTCCTTCAGCGCAGGGGAATAGGCGAAGCCGGGCACGGTGCCGGCCAGGCGGCCGACGACGCCCCGGTGGGCGGGGCCGGCGCCGTTGAAGTCGGGGGCATGGCAGGCGCTGCAGTGCTCCCGATACAGGGCACGTCCCCGCTCGGGCGCGTCGTCGGCGTGGGCGTTCATGGCGGCACAGAGGGCAAGCCCGAACAGGGCGAGGGAGAGGAGGCGGTGCATGACGGAACTCCAGGCGGGGTGATGGGGAGACGCCGACGGTGATGCCGGTGTCGCCCTGTTTACCGCCCGTGAGGCGGATTCATTCCCGGCGTGGCCCGAAGGTGGCCGACGTGGCTTGCCTCGAGACTGCCTGCACCGCGGCGGCCCGCTGACGGCCGGCCTGGTGGCGACCCGGAGTGCCCGCGGGCTGCGCCCCGAATCGGCAAGGCGCGGCCCACCCACTGCTGCGGTGTCATGGACCGCCGGAATGCTGCCTCGACGCGCTGAGCTTTTTTGGCGATCGCTTTTTCACGTTCGCCATCGCACGGGTGAGCCTCGTGGATGTGGAGCGCCAGGCGGCGGTCTGGCGGCTCGCGAGACGTGCCGGGAGGTCGGCTTCTGCGGACATGCCAAGCCTGCCGTTCCGCGTACGGGGGGTGGACGCCCGGCGCAATGCACGTTTCCGCGACAATCCGCGGGCGGCAGGGGCCCCCCTTCAGCTGCGCCGATGCGGGCGTACCGCTGCGTCTGCGGGGCGGCGAGTTCGTCGGCACGCTGTGCCTGATCGGCCCGCAGCCCGGCACTCAGGCGGAACGGGCCGTCTGGCGGTGGGACTGGCGCGTGGCGCCGGCCCCTGACGCGCCGCGGCGGTGTCAGCGCACGAATTCGATGCGCTTGGCGGGGTCGACGCTGTTCAGGTAGTAGGCGCCGTCGTCGCCCTTGACGATGGCGCTGCACCATTTTTCCGAGACGCGCCGCCATTCGATCTGCACGCAGTACTTGCCGTCGTCGGATATGTTCCAGGTGCCGGGGGCGGTGGCATTGGAGGTGCCCGCGGCGCTGCCGTACTTGCGGTTGTCCGAGGAGGCGACGAAGCTGCCATCCGCCGCATTCTTCCAGCTCCGGACGCTGCCGGCGCTGGACGTATGGTGGGTTTCGCTGCCGGGAATCAGGGCCTGCAGTTCGTCCCGGCTGAGCCGAACCCCCTCGCCCTCGGCCCAGGCCAGCGGGGTGGCCAGGACGCAGCCGGCGACGAGAAGGTGAAGTGCGCAGGCAATGGGAATGGGGCGTGCATCCATGGTGACGATCCTCCTGACAGGGTGTGGTTCGGGCGGTCCTCGGCCGGGTCTGCGCTGAAGCGTCGCGCTGGCGGACGACGTCCAGGGGGACGGGAGCCCTGCGTTTCATGATACGCCCGCCGCCGCCCGGAGGCGCCCGGGTGCGCCGGCTTGTCACGCGGTCGTCAAGGAACTGACCCTAAACTGTACCGAGCCTGTAACCCAGGCGGGCTGCGGCGGGACTACATTCAAAGTAGTCGATGATTTCATCGGTCGCGTGCGGAGCACATCATGACGAACCGCAGCCTGCAGTACATCGTGAAGGATCAGGAGCCCCTGACGCGGGGGCCGGAGGCGAGCCTGCAAGAGGCCTGCCAGGACATGTGGACGCGCCGCGTCGGGGCCGTGATGGTTGTGGACGACGGCCGGCTGGTGGGTATCTTCACCGGCCGGGACGCCGTCCATGCCCTGTCCCGGGGCTTCGATCCGCGGCATACCCCCCTGGCGACGGCAATGACGCCGGCACCGGACACGATTCCGCCAGAGGCCACCGCCATCGACGCCCTGCGCCGCATGCGTGACTGCGGTTATCGCCACCTGCCCATCGTGGACCGGGGGCGGATCGTCGGCATCGTCTCGCGGGGCGACTTCCAGGGCCTGGAACTGGACCGCCTGGAAGGCGAGGACGCGCTCTGGGAGCGTATCTGCTGAATGGCCCGGCCGGCTTCCGGCGCGCCGGGTGGGCGTGAGGGTGGGGGAGGGAGGCTTCGTGCGGGCACGTTGGGGGACATGGCCGACGTGGCGCCTGCCGCTGCACGTTCCGGTGGCCGTTCTGTTTTCGCTGCTGATCCTCGGGGTGGGCACGGCGATCTCCCTGTATCACTTCGGTGAGACGCGCCACCTGCTGGATGCGGCGCAGGCGGCCCTGTTCCGCGCCGTCGTGGCGGAGGTGGGGCGCACGGTGGACGACGCGGATCGGGCGGTGCGGCGCAGCTTCGTGCTGCTGGCGGCTTCGTCCCTGGCCGACGCCACCCGCTTTGGCGAGCGGGTGCGCGATCTGCCGACGCTGACGGGCCTGCTGGAGGCCGATCCTGTCGTCGACTCGGTGATGATCGGCTACGGCGGGGGCGACTTCCTGCTGGTGCGGCACGGGCGCGGGGAGGTGGCCTGGGAGGTGGTGGACGTGAGTCGTCCCGCCGGTGTGGACGCCGTGCCGGTGGTCATGGTGTCCCGCTATGACGCGCATCTGCGCCTCCTCGATGCGCGGGCCGAGGACGATGTGTCCGCCCGCTACGAGCCGCGTCTCGCCGAGTGGTACCGGCTGGCCGCAGCGCAGGACGCCCTGGTGGTGACGGCGCCCGGGATGCTGCCCTTCGCGTCCCGTCCGGGTGTCACCTACGCCCGGCGTAACGGGGCCGAGGTGTTCGCGGTGAACGTGGGGCTGGACAATCTGGCCGGGCTCCTCGCCCGCGCGCCTGTGCCGGCGGGCAGCCGTCTCCAGATCGCCGACGGCGCCGGGCGCGTCGTGGCGAGCGGCGGCCGTCCGGACGGGGCGGGCGCGGATGTGATGGCCGCCACCTTGCGGATGTCCGCCGGCTCGACCGCCCGCCGGTCGGTGCACGATGAGACGGGCGCCGGCTGGCAGGTGTCCGCCGCACCGCTGCGGGGCTTTGGCGAGCAGCACTGGACACTGGCGGTGGCTACGCCCGACGCGAGTCTTTTCGCCGAAGCCGAACGCCAGCGAGGTCACGCTATCCGCGTTACGGTGCTGGCGATGCTGTTCAGCGTGCCACTCGCCTGGGGGCTGTCGCGCCTGCTCACGACGCCCCTGCACGATCTGGCGGACGTGGCGCGCGGCCTGTCGGCGCTCCAGTTCCAGGCGCGGCCGGATACCCGCTCGGTGATCCTGGAGGTGGACCAGCTGGCCCGCGCCATCGGTGTGATGCGCGGTGCCATCGCCCGCTTTCTGGAGATGGGGCGCGATCTGGGCGCGGCGCGGGATGTGGGCGCGGTCCTCGATGACGTGGTGAACGCAGCGCGGGATGTGGCGGGGGCACGCCTGTGCCGGGTCGAGGTGGCCGACGACGGGGAAGGTTGCGCGGAGGTGTCGCGCCGGGCGACCGGTCAGCCCTTGCCGGCGGGCCCGGCGCTGCAGGTGCTGAGCGCGCTGGTGTATGAGGCCGAGGGGCCTGTGAGTCTTGCCGACCGCAGGACCTCCGGCCCCTGGCAGTACCTGGGCATTCCCCTGCGCACACCCGATGGCGAGGCGCTGGGGGCGTTGTTGCTGGCGGACCGGCAGGGGCCGCGCAGCGGTCTGGCGCGGGCCGAGGTGGCGGGCTTCCTGCTGGCCCTCGCCGGCAGTGCCGCGGTGGCCCTGGAAAACCAGCGCCTGTTGCGGGGGCGCAAGGCGCTGCTGCGCGGCGTGATCAGCATGGTGGCCGAGGCCATCGATGCGAAGTCCCCGTACACGGGCGGCCATTGCCGCCGGGTGACGGCCCTGGCCCAGGGCCTGGCGCGGGCCGCCGAGGCGTCTTCGCAGCCGTCCCTTGCCCAGTTCCGCCTCGACGCCAACGGGCACGAAGCCCTCGAGATCGCCTGCTGGCTGCATGACTGCGGCAAGCTCACCACGCCCGAATACGTCATCGACAAGGGCAGCAAGCTGGAGACCCTGTACAACCGCATCCACGAGATCCGCACCCGCTTCGAGGTGCTCAAGCGCGATGTGGAGGTGGCGTACTGGCGCGGCATCGCCAGCGGTGGTGACGCGTACGCCCTGCGTCGGAGACGGGACGCCGCGTGGCAGTCCCTGGACGATGATTTCGCTTTTGTCGCACGGTGCAACCGGGGCGCCGAAGGGGTGTCCGAGGCCGACCTGACCCGCATCGACCGCATCGCTGCCCGGCGCTGGGTGCGGACGCTCGACGACCGGCTGGGCCTGTCTCCCGAGGAACTGGCGCGCCACCACGCGCCGCCGCCGCCCCTGCCGGTCGCAGAAGCGCTGCTCCACGACGGGCCCGAACAGGTGATCGCCCGTACCGACAGCGCCCTGTTTGCCCGCGGCAATCCGTGGGGCTTCACGATGACGGTGCCGTCGCGCCTGTACGACCGGGGCGAGGTGCACAACCTGAAGGTCGGCCGCGGCACACTGACTGAGGAGGAGCGTTTCAAGATCCGCGAACACATCGTTCAGACGATCCTGATGCTGTCGCGTCTGCCCTTCCCGCGGGAGCTGGCCGCGGTGCCGGAGATGGCCGGCGGTCACCATGAAACGCCGGACGGACGGGGCTACCCGCGGGGTCTGCGGGGTGACCAGATGAGCGTCGCCGCGCGCATCCTGGCCATCGCCGACATCTACGAGGCCCTCACCGCCCCGGATCGCCCCTATCGCAGCGCCAATACGCCGGCGGAGGCCCTGGAGATCATGACGCGCCTGGCCGACGAGCAGGCCATCGACGAGGCGCTGTTCCGCGTGTTCGTGGAGGCGCAGGTGTGGCAGGTGGACGACCGCCCGGTCGCACCTGCCTCAGGCCTGTCAGCGATCGGCCAGCAGGCCGGTCAGCACGACAAGCAGGATGAATGCGATCCCCAATGCCCAGCAGACCCTAGTTGAGGGCTTCCAGGTGCGCCGCCGGCCCGTCCCGCGGCGGCCCACGCCAGGACGGCGGGTCCACCCGTGCGCGGCTCTCGACAATCCGTTCTCCATCTGACTCATCACAGTGCCCCGATCCTGAGTGGTTGTACCGCGAGCGTAGCGTCCTGAGCTGAACGCAGCCTTCACAAAGGCTTGCATGGGGCTGAATGAGGGGAGGCAGGGGCGTTGACGCGTCCCCTGCGTGGCAGTGCCAAGTCCCGGTTGGCTGTTGCCCCCGGCCTATCGGGGCGTGGGGACGGAGGCGGATTCGCCTGGTATGCAGGCGTCGGGACGTGGCCGGGCCCTCCGTTTCGACCGGCAGAAGCCGCGGGTCTGCGCGCTTGACGGAGGCACCAAAAGCAAAAAGGCCAACCCCGGAGGATTGGCCTAAGTGCTTGAATTCTGGTGGGTTGTGAGTGGCTCGAACACTCGACCTACGGATTAAGAGTCCG
>DAOQMM010000029.1:0-33176 GCA_035335645.1 Rhodocyclaceae bacterium
CAGGCCGCCGAAGAAGGGCAGGGTGTCGGCATAGACGCCGTTGCTCTGCACCGGGGTGAGGATGTCGTCGTTGCTGAAGCCGTTGGCCTTGCAGGAGTTGAAGTCTTCCAGACCGTAGGCGGGCGCCGAGTGGACGATGCCAGTGCCGGCGTCGAGGCCCACGTAGTCGGCGACGAAGACCGGCGACAGGCGGTCGTAGAAGGGGTGGCGGAAGGCGATGCGGTCGAGGGAGCGGCCGTCGGTGCGGGCGATCACGCGGCCTTCCAGGCCGAAGCGCTTGAGGCTGGCGTCGGCCAGTTCGGCCATCAGCACGAGCAGGCCGCGGGGTGTGTCCACCAGCGCGTAGGCGTGCTCCGGGTGCACGTTGAGGGCCTGGTTGGCGGGGATCGTCCACGGGGTGGTGGTCCAGATCACCGCCCAGGCGGTCTTGTCCGCGGGCAGCGCGGGCAGGCCGAAGGCGGCGGCGAGCCTGTCGGGTTCGGCGCAGGGGAAACCCACGTCGACGGCCGGGCTCTGCTTGTCCTGGTATTCCACCTCGGCCTCGGCGAGGGCAGAGCCGCAGTCGAAGCACCAGTTCACCGGCTTGAGGCCCTTGAACACCCAGCCGCGCCCGACCATCTCGGCCAGGGCGCGGATCTCGCCGGCTTCGTTGCCGAAGTCCATGGTGCGGTAGGGATTGTCCCAGTCGCCCAGCACGCCGAGGCGGATGAAGTCTTTCTTCTGTTCCTCGATCTGCTCGGCGGCGTAGGTGCGGCACAGCGCGCGGACCTTGTCGGCGGGCAGGTTCTTGCCGTGGGTGACCTCGATCTTGTGCTCGATGGGCAGACCGTGGCAGTCCCAGCCCGGCACGTAGGGGGCGTCGAAGCCGGCCAGGGTCTTGGAGCGGACGATGATGTCCTTGAGGATCTTGTTGAGGGCGTGGCCGATGTGGATGCTGCCGTTGGCATAGGGCGGGCCGTCGTGGAGGACGAACTTGGGCCGGCCGGCGGCGGCCTTGCGGATCTTCTGGTAGAGCTTGCGCTGCTGCCAGTCGGCGATCCAGCCGGGTTCGCGCTTGGCGAGATCGCCCCGCATCGGGAAGGGGGTGTCGGGCAGGTTCAGGGTCTTGCGCAGTTCGGACATGGCGGCGGGGATGTCAGAGGGGATTCCGGGCGAAATGGGCGCGGGCCTGGTCGGCGTCGCGGGCGATCTGGGCGGTCAGGGCGTCGAGGCTGTCGTAGCGTTCTTCGGCGCGCTGCCAGGCGAGGAAGTTGACCCGCAGGTGGGCATCGTAGCAGTCGCCGTGCCAGTCGAAGAGATGGACTTCGAGGCTGGGCCGGCCGGCGTCGTTGATGGTGGGGCGCACGCCGATGCTGGCCACGCCGGGCCAGGGCCGCTCTGCAACACCGTCCACGCTCACCGTGAAGATGCCCATCAGCGGCGGGCTGCGGTGCTTGAGCTGGATGTTGGCGGTGGGAAAGCCGATCGTGCGGCCGATCTTGTCGCCGTGCAGGACGCGTCCGCTGATGCTGTAGGGGCGTCCGAGCAGGCGTGCGGCGCGGGGCATGTCGCCGGCGGCAAGGGCCTCGCGCACGGCGGAGCTGGACACGCGGCCGTCGGCGTCCGCCAGGGTGGGCATGGCCTCGACGGTGAAGCCGGCCCGTTCGCCGGTGGCGCGCAGCAGGGCGAAGTCGCCCTTGCGGCCGCGGCCGAAGCGGAAGTCGTCGCCGATCAGCAGGTGGCGCACGCCGAGGCCGTGGATCAGCACGTCTTCGATGAAGGCCTCCGCGCTCAGGCCGGCGAAACGCTCGTTGAAGCGTCCGATCACGATGCGGTCCACGCCGTGTTGTTCGAGCAGGCCGACCTTTTCCCGCAGGGAGGTGAGGCGGACCGGGCGGACCTCGTGGGTGAAGTATTCCCGCGGGTGGGGCTCGAAGGTGAGCACGACAGCGGGCAGACCGGTCTCCCGCGCCTTGGCGGCGAGCCGCGCGAGCAGCGCCTGATGGCCGCGATGCACCCCATCGAAGTTGCCGATGGTGAGCACGCAGCCGTGTTCGGCGTGGTCGGGGATTCCGCGGAGGACCTGCATGGGGCGTTCGGGCAAAGGCGCGATTATAGCGGCTCGGGGCGGCCCGGCGAAGCCGCCGCCAGCGCGTGCGTTCAGGCGTCCTGGCCGGCCCGTTCCCGATGAAAGCGGGCGACGTAGTCCGTCAGCCGGCCGTGGGCGATGGCGTCGCGCAGTTCGCGCATGAGCTGCTGGTAGTAGTGCAGGTTGTGAATGGTCGCCAGACGCGCGCCGAGGATCTCGTTGAGGCGGTTGAGGTGGTGCAGGTAGCCGCGGGAGAAGTGCCTGCAGGTGTAGCAGTCGCAGGAGTCGTCCAGCGGGCGCGTGTCGGCCTTGTGGCGGGCGTTGCGGATCTTGATGTCGCCGTGGCGGGTGAACAGCCAGCCGTTGCGGGCGTTGCGGGTGGGCATGACGCAGTCGAACATGTCGATGCCGGCCTGCACCGCGAAGACGATGTCCTCCGGCGTGCCCACGCCCATCAGGTAGCGCGGCGAGTCCTTGGGCAGGCGCGGCGCGGTGTGATGGAGGATGCGCTGCATGTCTTCCTTGGGCTCGCCCACCGACAGGCCGCCAATGGCATAGCCGTGGAAGCCGATCTCGGTGAGCCCGGCCAGGGATTCGTCGCGCAGGGATTCGTACATGCCGCCCTGGACGATGCCGAAGAGGGCGTTGGGGTTCTCGAGGCGGTCAAATTCGTCCCGCGAACGCCTTGCCCAGCGCAGGGACAGGCGCATGGAGTCGCCAGCCTCGGTCTCGCTGGCGGGGTAGGGCGTGCATTCGTCGAAGATCATCGCCACGTCCGAGTTGAGTACGCGCTGGATGCGCATGGACTCCTCGGGCGTAAGGAAGAGCTTGTCGCCATTGACGGGCGAGGCGAAGCGCACACCTTCCTCGCTGATCTTGCGCAGGGCACCCAGGGAGAACACCTGGAAGCCGCCGGAGTCGGTGAGGAGGGGGCCGTCCCAGGCCATGAATTGGTGCAGGCCGCCAAAGGCGGTCATGACGTCGAGGCCGGGGCGCAGCCACAGATGGAAGGTGTTGCCCAGGCAGATCTGGGCGCCGATGTCGCGCAGGTCCTGGGGCGAGATGCCCTTCACCGAGCCGTAGGTGCCCACGGGCATGAAGGCCGGGGTGTCCACGGTGCCGTGGTTGAGGGTGAGTCGGCCGCGGCGGGCGGCGCCGTCGGTGGCGAGGAGTTCGTATTTCATGCGGGCTTCCGGGTCAGGAACATGGCGTCGCCGTAGCTGAAGAAGCGGTAGCGCTGCGCCACGGCGTGGGCGTAGGCGCTGCGGAGGGTGTCCATCCCGGCAAAGGCCGAGACCAGCATCAGCAGGGTGGACTTGGGCAGGTGGAAGTTGGTGATGAGGGCGTCTGCCACGCGAAATTGGTAGCCGGGCAGGATGAAGAGGTCGCTCTCGGCCTGGCCGGCACGCAGGCTGCCGTCGCGGGCAGCGGATTCGAGGGCGCGCAGGCTGGTGGTCCCCACGCAGATCACCCGGCCGCCGGTGGCGCGGGCAGTGTCGATGGCGGCGACGGTGGCGTCCGGCACGTGGTAAGCCTCGGTGTGCATGCGGTGCTGGGTCAGATCCTGCACGCGCACCGGCTGGTAGGTGCCGGCGCCCACGTTGAGGGTGACGGTGGCGCTGCGCACGCCCTGAGCGGCGAGCTGGGCGAGGAGGGCGTCGTCGAAGTGCAGCCCGGCGGTGGGCGCGGCTACCGAACCGGGATGGCGGGCGTAGACGGTCTGGTAGCGGGATTCGTCGGCTTCGCCGGCCGCCCGTTCGATGTAGGGGGGCAGCGGCAGACGGCCGTGACGTTCCAGCAACGTCACCAGGGGCGCATGCGGCGGGAAGCGCAGGTGGAAGAAGTCGCCGGCGCGGCCGAGCACGTCCACGTCGAGGGCGTCTTCCAGGCGCAGGCGGGTGCCGGCTTTGGGCGATTTGCTGGCGCGGATCTGGGCGAGGGCTTCGTGTTCGTCCAGAGGACGCTCGATCATCACTTCCACGCGTCCGCCGCTGTCCTTCACGCCGAACAGGCGGGCGTGAAGCACGCGGGTGTCGTTGAAGACGAGGAGATCGTCCGGCCGCAGCAGGGCGGGGAGATCGGCAAAATGCAGGTCGGCAAGGGGCTCGGCCACGTGCAGCAGGCGGCTGTCGGTGCGCCGGGGCAGGGGCGCCTGGGCGATCAGTTCGGGGGGCAGCGGGTAGTCGAAATCGTCGAGGGTCAAGGCCATGTTGATGCAGTAAGTCGATTCGGGGATAATGCGCGGCTCCCTTGCCGGGATGGCGGAATCGGTAGACGCAGCGGATTCAAAATCCGCCGCCGAAAGGCGTGAGGGTTCGAGTCCCTCTTCCGGCACCACAGGCTTTTTGCCGTCGGGTAGTCATGCGGTGCGCGACGCACCGACGTCGGGCAGCGCCCGCGCGTATCGGACGAAGTCGCGCATGGTAGCTGTCCGGGGCGTCATCCGCAAACCCGGTGTCGGCCGGGGCGGATCATTGCCGGCAACGCTGGCCCGGCTGTCTGGCGTGATGCTTGCTCTGATTCTGGCCTGCGGCGCGCGATGATGTCGTTCGCCACTCCCATCGATCTTTCCGGACCTTCTCCCATGGCTCTCGATCCCCAGGCACGGGCTCTGCTCGACATGGTCTATCGCGTGGGTGCCCCGCGCTTCCACGAGCTCGACGTGCATCAGGCCCGGCATTCCTTCGAGAAGCTGCTGTTCGCCCTGCGTCCCGAGGCGCCGCCCGTCGCGTCGGTGACGGAAGTGCCCATCCCCCGCGCCCACGCCCGCGACGGCGTGATCATGGCGCGTCTGTACCGTCCGCTGAATTCCCACGCCGACGAGGCTCTACCGATCACCTTCTATTTTCATGGCGGCGGCTGGTGCGTGGGCAACGTGGCGAGCTACGACGTGCTGGGGCGGCAACTGGCCAATCTGTCGGGGGGCGCGGTGCTGTCGGTGGATTACGCGCTGGCGCCCGAGCATCCCTTCCCCGGCGCAGTGGTGGACGCCCAGCGGGCGGTGGATTGGGCGCTTGCGAACGCGGTCCTGCTGGGCGTCGATCCGGCGCGTTTTGCCCTGGCCGGGGACAGTGCCGGGGGGACCCTGTCGGCCGTGCTTGCCCACCAGATGCGTAACGCCCGGGTCCATGCCGCCCGGCTGCAGCTGCTCATCTATCCGTGTGTGGAAATCCTCAGCCAGCGACCGTCCCGCAAGACCTACTCGAACGGCTACTTCCTCGACAACGAGAGCATGGCCTGGTTCTTCGACAAGTATCTGCCCAATGCGGAAGACTGGTCCGACTGGCGCGCCTCACCGCTGCTCGCACCGCGCTTCGATGACCTGCCGCCGGCAGCGATCATCACCGCCGGCTGCGATCCGCTTACGGACGACTGCCTCGCCTACGCTGACGCACTGCGCGCGGCCGGTGTGCCCGTTTCGGTGCATGGGTTCGACGGGATGGTGCATGGCTTCTTCACCCTCGGGAAGTTCTTTCCGCAGGCCAATGAGGCCGTGACGCGGGCGGGTGAGGCTTTGAGGGATGCCTTGAAGGCGTAGGACGCCTGCCGGGGGTGCAGGCTCAAAGGCAGACGAAGTCGACCACCTGGGGGCTGTTGGCGCAGCTGCGGCCCAGCGAGAAGTGGCCGCGCCCGCGCAGGACCACTTCTTCGCGGGACAGCAGGAACTCCTTCTCGCCGTCGATCTGTACGAAGGTGCCGTTGCTGCTGCGGTCGATGAGCACGAACTTGTCGCCGCGCAGTTCGATCTCGGCATGGCGGCGTGACGACTGGGTGTCGGCCACCACCAGATCTGCTGCGGTGTCGCGACCGATGCGCGCGCTGGGCCGCGTGGCATTGAGCAGGAGCGTCTTGGAGTCCAGGTACAGACGCAGTTCCGGTTCGGTGGCGAGCAGGAAATGATCGCTCTGGACAATGGTGAGCTCACCCACCGCCTCGCACATCAATTCGCAGACCTCGACCGGCCGCGACAGCCCCCGGATCGCCCGGGGCGGCAGGGTATGCAGCACCGAGCGCCACTCGGGGCCCAGGCGGCGCGCCGTCTCTGAGGAGGTGATCGCCTTTCCGGGCGAGGCCAGCTCCGCCAGGCGGGCGGCGAAGTTGACGGTTTCGCCGAAGACATCCGTGCCGGCCACGACGACCGGCCCGAAGTGGAAGCCGATGCGCAAGGCCAGCTTCTGGTCACCGGCCGCGGGAAGTTCCTTGACGGTCTGGTGGATCAGCAGCGTGGCATCGGCTGCACTGTCGGCGTCGCGGAAGACCGCCATGAGGCCGTCTCCGGTGTGCTTGACGACACGTCCCTGCTTGGTTTCAACGGCGATGCGCATGCCGCGGATGCAACGATCCACCTGTTCGAAGGCTGCCTTGTCGCCGACGCGCTCGTAGAGCTCCGTGCTGCCGACCAGATCGGCGAACAGGACTGCGTACTCGGAACTGGGAGGTACAGCTTCAGGCATCTCGATTCGGACGTTTGGGTGACACAGAATTTTACGGAATCCGTGAACAATTCCGCAGTTTCAAAGGTACCAAATTTTGATGGCCTTGGCTGCTCCGCTTGTCGGCGTTGATGCTGCGACGAAAGGAGGCGGCAAGGGAGATGGCACTTCCTTGATCTAATCTGCGGCGCAACGTCGTGGGCGGTGGGATAATGCGCGCCTACGCCTGCGGTACGCGCATCGTCCGCGGCTCTTTACGTCTTGAAAGGGCTTCATGAAACGAGTTGATGATTTCCGGCTGCGCTTCGGCAGGCAGGAGTACGTGCCGATCATGATCGGCGGGATGGGGGTCGACATCTCCACCGCGGATCTTGCGCTGGAAGCGGCGCGGCTGGGGGGGGTCGGCCACATCTCGGATGCGATGGTGAAGACGGTAGCCGATCGCCGTTTCAAGACGAAGTATGTGAAGGAAAAACTTCAGCAATACAAGTACAACGTTGCAAACCCTGACAAATCGGAGGTCCAGTTCGATCTGGGCCACCTGGCCGAAGCGACCCATCTGCACGTGGGGCGTACCATGGAGGCGAAGCGCGGCCAGGGGCTGATCTTCGTGAACTGCATGGAAAAGCTCACGATGAACGCGCCCAAGGAAACCCTCAAGGTGCGCCTCACTGCGGCCATGGACGCGGGAATCGACGGCATCACCCTGGCGGCGGGGCTGCATCTGGGCTCGTTTGCCTTGATCGAGGATCATCCCCGCTTCCGCGATGTGAAGCTTGGCATCATCGTTTCGTCCCTGCGCGCGCTCCAGCTCTTCCTGCGCAAGAGTGCCCGCACGCAGCGTCTGCCTGATTATGTGGTGGTGGAAGGCCCGCTTGCGGGGGGGCACCTGGGGTTCGGCATGGACTGGGCGCAGTACGATCTGGCGACCATTGTTGCCGAGATCCGCGACTGGCTGAAGGTCGAGCAGCTCGACATTCCGCTGATCCCGGCCGGCGGCATCTTCACCGGCAGTGATGCGGCGGCCTTTCTGGAGGCGGGGGCCGGCGCCGTACAGGTCGCCACGCGTTTCACGGTGTCTCAGGAATGCGGTCTGCCCGACGCAGTCAAGCAGCAGTATTTCCGGGCCGATGAGGATGACATTGAGGTGAATCAGATCTCGCCCACCGGCTATCCGATGCGCATGCTCAAGAACAGTCCGGCGATCGGTTCGGGCATCCGCCCCAACTGTGAGGCCTACGGCTATCTGCTCGACGCCAAGGGGAGCTGCGCCTACATCGAGGCCTACAACCGGGAACTGGCGCTGCATCCGGCCGAGAAGAAACTTTCGGTGCTGGACAAGACCTGCCTGTGCACCCACATGCGCAACTTCGACTGCTGGACCTGCGGGCACTTCACCTATCGCCTGAAGGATACGACCCGGCTCGACGAGAATGGTCAGTACCGGCTACTGACTGCCGAGCACATCTTCCGCGACTACCAGTTCAGCACCGACCAGAAGATTGCCCTGCCGGATTGAGGGCATCGGCCCCGGCGGATGCCAATCGGCCCGATCGCTTCCGGCTCGCGCCAGGGAGTGATCGGGCCGATGTCCTGTGGGCAGTGCTCAGAAGAAGCGCGCGAGGGCGTCATCGGGCAGATTCATGCCGGTGGCGCGGGCACGCTTGAGGAGCTCCCAGTAATAGCGGTAGGACGCCCGGTCGTGGAGCTTGCCGGCGTGCTGGATCGGTCCCCAGCCGGCATCCTGGGCACCCGCGAGGATGGCGGTCGCTTCCTCGACCTCGGAAAAATCCGGGCGCATGGCTTCGACGATGGGGAGGATCTGGTTGGGATGGATGCTCCACATGCGCAGGTAGCCGAATTCCCGACGGGCGCGTTCGGCGTCGCGGCGGATGTAGGCCAGATCCTTGAGTTCGGTGGTGACGTTGTGGGACGGCACGACGCCGTGGGCCAGGGCGGCGGCGGCGATGTCGCACTTGGCGCGGATGATCAGCGGATGCTCGAACTGGCCAGGGCTGCGCATGGCGGCGCCCGGAATGGCGCCATGGTGCCCGCTGACGAAGTCCATCAGGCCGAAGTCGAGGGATTCGACCCGGTCCAGGGCGGCAATCTCCCAGGCATCACGCAGTGCACCATGGGTTTCGATGAGGACGTGTACCGGAATGGCCTGCTCGATGCCGTGGCGTTCCTCGGCGCTGCGGAGGGCGTCGATCTGGCGCGCGGCATCCGCAACGCTGCGGGGCTTGGGCAGCGTCAGGAAGGCCAGGCGGGCACCGGCTTCGCCCACCAGGATGTCCACGTCCTGTTCCCAGTGGGGGTGGGTGATGTCGTGGATGCGGGCCCCCACGCGGCCGAAGCGGTTGTCGCCGGACATGACGATGCTGGCGGCCATGCGGGCATGTTCGGCCTCGGCGCCAGCGTGGGCGCCATCCTCGCAGTCACAGGTGATGTCGAAGAGCGGACCGATCTCCTGCTGCAGGGCGAGGGCCTTGCGCATCAGTTTCTCACTGCCGGCATAGTGATCAACGGCCGGCAGGACGGGGAAGGGCTTTTCGCCCTGGAAGAGGACGGAATCGGGGTGGTGGTCGGCGGTCATGGCGTGCGGAAAGAGGGCATCTGAGCCGCCGGAGGATAACAAAAAACGCGGGGGCGTTTCCGCCCCCGCGTTCTGCACAGCTGGGATGCAGCGAGGATCAGCCGAGCAGATCCTTGACGCCGTCACGCTCTTCGAGGAGTTCGTTGAGGGTGTTGGTCATCTTGCTGCGGGAGAACTCGTCGATCTCCAGACCCTGGACGATGGTGTATTCGCCATTGACGGTGGTCACCGGGAAGCCGTAGATGATGCCTTCGGGGATGCCGTAGGAGCCGTCGGACGGAATGCCCATGGTGACCCATTCGCCGTTGGAGCCGAGGACCCAGTCACGGATGTGGTCGATCGCCGCGTTGGCGGCGGAGGCGGCGGAGGACAGGCCGCGAGCTTCGATGATGGCGGCGCCGCGCTTGCCGACGGTGGGCAGGAACACGTCGCGGTTCCAGGCCTCGTCGTTCACCAGGGCGGGCACCTTGTCGCCGTTGGACGTGGCGAAGCGGTAGTCGGCGTACATCGTGGGGGAGTGGTTGCCCCACACGACCAGGTTCTTCAGGCTGGACACGTCACGGCCAGTCTTGGTGGCCAGCTGGGACAGGGCGCGGTTGTGGTCCAGGCGCAGCATGCCGGTGAAGTTCTTGGCCTGGACGCGACCGTACTTGACGGCGATTTCCTTGGCGATATAGGCATTGGTGTTGCAGGGGTTGCCCACCACCAGCACCTTTACGTCCGGATCGGCGTACTGGCCGATGGCCGCGCCCTGAACGGTGAAGATCTTGGCGTTTTCGGTCAGCAGATCCTTGCGCTCCATGCCGGGGCCGCGGGGGCGGGCGCCGACCAGCAGGGCAACCTGGGCATCCTTGAAGGCAACGTTCGGATCATCGGTGGCGATGACGCCAGCCAGCAGCGGGAAGGCGCAGTCTTCCAGCTCCATGATCACGCCCTTCACGGCCTTCTGGGCCTGCGGCAGGTCGAGCAGTTGCAGGATCACGGGCTGATCCTTGCCGAGCATTTCACCGCTGGCGATGCGGAAGAGCAGGCTGTAACCGATCTGGCCGGCAGCGCCGGTGACAGCAACACGGACGGGGGCTTTTGCCATTATTGATACTCCCTCAGGAAGGAAAGAAGTTTTATCGGACTGATGCTTCGAGATTTCGCGTCGCCGTAGCGCCGCCGCGAAGATGGGTCGAGGTTGCGATCATCGCCGGATCGGTCAACATACGAATCGTAGGAACATTTTGATGACCTGTCAATTTCGATGTCTTATGTCTTATATAAGATATAAGACAGCCTATGGACTGTCTTTTGAATTTATGCTTCAATAAGTCCATGCGACAGGACTCGCCCACTTTCAGCCCCCTTTACCGTCAGATCAAGAATCTGATGATGAATGCATTGGAGTCGGCTGAATGGCGGCCCGGGCAGGCCATTCCCAGCGAACAGGAGCTGGCCCTGCGATTCAGCGTGAGTCAGGGAACCGTGCGCAAGGCCATCGATGAGATGGCTGCCGAGAACCTGTTGGTGCGCAAGCAGGGGAAGGGTACGTATGTCGCGTCGCACAACGATCCGCGTGCGCTGTTCCGCTTCCTGCGGCTTGTGCCAATCGACGGTGAGCTGGCTCATCCCCAAAGTATCCCCCTTGATTGCTGGCGTGCCAAGGCCGGCAATGAGGCCGCGCGAATGCTCGGAATCGAGCTCGGCGCGCCGGTCACGATCCTGCGTCGCCTCCTCAAGTTTGGCGGGCGACCGGTGGTGGTGGATGAGATCTATCTGCCGGGCGAGGTTTTTCATGGCCTGACGATGGAAGTCCTGCAGGGTTCGACAGGGTCCCTGTACGGGCTGTTCGAGGCCCGGTTCGGGATCCGCATGATCCGTGCCGAGGAACGCATTCGCGCAGTCGCGGCTGATCGCATGGTGGGCGAGACGCTCGGCGTGGCGGAAGGGACGCCGCTCCTGTCGGTCGAGCGCGTCACCTACACCTATGGCGACAGGCCCGTGGAGTGGCGGCGCGGCTTGTATTCGACTGCAGACCATTATTATCTCAATGAACTGAGTTGAAGGGCGGGTCGCAAGGCCCGGTCTGTCAGGGGCTGGTAAGGGTATATACTTACAATTTTGTTGTGTGGGATAAGAGCGGCGCTCAGCCGCTATTCGCTAGAGGGAGTATCTATCTATGACAGAGGTGACTTTGAAGAAACAGCGCCCGAAGCATCTGGCGCTGAACGAGATCAGGCTTCCCCTCCCCGGGAAAGTCTCGATCCTGCACCGCGTCAGTGGCGCGGGGCTGTTCCTGATGCTGCCGGTATTGCTGGCGCTGTTCGGTGCGAGCGTCGGTTCGCCTGAGTCCTATGCGGCCTACAAGGACGTGGTGAGCAATGTGTTCGTCAAGCTGCTCCTGGTCGGGTTGCTGTGGGCGTTCCTGCATCATTTCTGTGCAGGTATCCGTTTCCTGCTGCTGGACGTGCATGTCGGTGTCGACAAGGAATCTGCGGTCAGCAGTGCCCGCACCGTCCTGATCGTCAGCCTCGCCCTCACTGTCATCCTGGTGGCCAAACTATGGTAAAGCCCATTATTGTCGGCGCCCATTACGGTTTCCGTGACTGGCTCGCCCAGCGCATTACCGCCGTCGTCATGGCGGTCTACTCCATTCTGTTTGCGGTGTCCGCCCTGGCGACTTTGGATGGCACCTATGAAAGCTGGCGCGGCCTTTTTAGCGGCGGCTTCATGAAGTTCGCGACCTTCCTGTTCTTCATGTCTCTGTTCTACCACGCGTGGATCGGCGTACGCGACATCTTCATGGACTACATCAAGCCCACGGGTCTGCGTCTCACGCTGCATTCCGTCGTCGCTCTTCTGCTCATCGGCTACGCCGGCTGGGCTGCTCAGATTCTGTGGAGGCTGTAAGTGAAAGTCGCAAAGCGTACATTTGATGCAGTAATCGTCGGCGCGGGTGGCGCCGGTCTGCGGGCGGCGCTCCAGCTTTCCGAAGCGGGCATGAAGACAGCCGTGCTGACCAAGGTGTTCCCGACCCGTTCCCACACCGTGGCGGCGCAGGGCGGCGTGGCCGCATCGCTGGGCAATTCCACCGAGGACAACTGGCACTGGCACATGTACGACACCGTCAAGGGGTCGGACTGGCTGGGCGACCAGGACGCCATCGAATTCATGGTCAAAAAGGCCAATGAAGTGGTGGTCGAGCTTGAGCACTACGGCATGCCCTTTGACCGTACCGACAACGGCAAGATCTACCAGCGCCCCTTCGGTGGTCATTCCCAGAACTACGGTCAGACCCCGGTGTCCCGCTCCTGTGCGGCCGCTGACCGGACGGGGCATGCCATGCTTCACGCGCTCTATCAGCGCAACGTACGGGCCAACACCCAGTTCTTCGTCGAGTGGATGGCGCTCGATCTTCTGCGCGATGCCGAAGGCAATGTCCTTGGCGTGACCGCGATGGAAATGGAAACCGGCGAGGTCTCGATCTTCCATTCCCGCGCCACCATCTTCGCGACGGGCGGTGCCGGCCGGATCTACTACAGTTCCACCAACGCCTTCATCAACACCGGTGACGGTGTCGGCATGGCGGCGCGTGCCGGCATTCCGCTGGAAGACATGGAATTCTGGCAGTTCCACCCGACCGGCGTGGCGGGTGCAGGTGTGCTGATCACCGAAGGTGTGCGTGGCGAAGGCGGCATCCTGCGTAACGCGTCCGGTGAGCGCTTCATGGAACGCTACGCGCCGAACCTGAAGGATCTGGCCTCCCGTGACGTGGTGTCCCGTTCCATGGTCACCGAGATCAACGAAGGTCGGGGTTGCGGTTCTGACAAGGATCACGTGCTGCTGGACATCACCCACCTGTCGCCCGAGACCATCATGAAGCGCCTGCCGGGCATTCGTGAGATCTCCATCCAGTTCGCCGGAGTGGATCCGATCAAGGCCCCGATCCCCGTGGTGCCAACCTGTCACTACCAGATGGGCGGTATCCCGACCAATTACAAGGGTCAGGTCGTGGTGCCCCAGGACGGCAACCCGAATGTGCCGGTGCATGGCTTCTACGCCGCCGGCGAATGTGCCTGTGCCTCGGTGCATGGCGCCAATCGCCTCGGCACCAACTCCCTGCTCGATCTGCTGGTGTTCGGCAAGTCCGCCGGCGAGACCGTGGTGGCGGATTTCAAGGCCGGTCAGTTGCCCCTCAAGCCGCTGCCTGACAACGCGGCCGACGTCTCTCTGGCGCGGATTGCCCGCCTGGAAGGTCAGACGGGCGGCGAGGAAGTCGCCGATGTCCGGATTGCCATGCAGCGCACCATGCAGAAGCATGCCGGCGTGTTCCGCTTTGCCGACATGCTGAAGGAAGGTGCCGCGAAGATCCTCGAAGTGGCCGAGCGCGCCAAGGTCACCCAGATCAAGGACAAGTCCCAGGTCTGGAACACTGCACGGATCGAAGCCCTGGAGCTCGACAACCTCATCGAGGTGGCCAAGGCGACCATGGTGTCCGCAGAGGCCCGCAAGGAATCCCGTGGCGCCCACGTGCGCGACGACGCGATCGACTGCGCCGAGACCCCCAACGGCCGTGACGACAAGAACTGGCTCAAGCACACTTTGTGGTACAGCGAAGGCAACCGACTCGACTACAAGCCGGTCAACCTGCAGCCGATGTCCCCCGAAGTCGAGCCCATCGCGCTCGCCAAGCGTACCTACTGAGCGCCCCGGAGAGAAACACTATGAACAAGCGAACCGTACAGTTCAAGATCTATCGTTACGATCCGGACAAGGACAACCAGCCCTACATGCAGGACATCTCCGTCGAACTCGAAGAGTCCGACAAGAAGCTGCTGGACGCGCTCGTCCGACTGAAGGCCAAGGATGATTCCCTGTCATTCCGTCGATCCTGTCGCGAAGGGGTGTGTGGCTCCGACGCCATGAACATCAACGGTAAGAACGGCCTGGCCTGTCTGACCGGCATCGATGATCTGGCGCAGCCCATCACCATCCGTCCCTTGCCCGGCCTGCCGGTCATCCGTGACGTGATCGTGGACATGACCCAGTTCTTCAAGCAGTACCACTCGATCAAGCCGTACCTGATCAACAACGAGCCGGCACCCGAGCGTGAGCGCCTGCAGACCCCGGAAGACCGGGAGGAGCTCAACGGCCTCTACGAGTGCATCCTGTGCGCCTGCTGTTCCACGAGCTGCCCGTCCTTCTGGTGGAATCCGGACAAGTTCGTCGGTCCGGCGGGTCTGCTTGCGGCGTACCGCTTCCTGGCGGATACCCGCGACCAGGCCACCAGCGAGCGTCTCGATAACCTCGAGGATCCGTATCGTCTGTTCCGTTGCCACTCGATCATGAACTGCGTCGATGTCTGCCCGAAGGGCTTGAACCCGACCAAGGCGATTGGCAAGATCAAGGACATGATGCTGCGCCGCGCCGTATGACGCTCAACCGGGGGCGCGTGCGCTGGCAGTGCAGACGGGCTCTGCTGGAGCTCGATCTGGTGTTCACGCGCTTTCTCGATACGCATTTCGATCATCTCACCGATGATCAAGTGGCGGATCTGGAGAGTCTGCTGGTTGTCGAGGACCATGACCTGTGGGCTATGGTCAACGGCAGCAAGCCGGTCTCCGACGACCGCTGGAAGGAAATGGTGAAACTGCTGCGTGCTGGATGACGCAGCAGTTTTTCCGCTAGGGAGCTGGAGTTTCAACAGGGATAAAGGGACCAAAAGATGACCACGCAACGCACTGCTGCACTGAATGTAGATGGTAAGTCCGTAGAGTTTCCGATCATGTCGGGCACTCATGGCAATGATGTGATCGATATCCGCACCCTCGGCGGGAAGACCGGGCTGTTCACGTACGATTCCGGCTTCCTCTCCACCGCCAGCTGCCAGTCCAAGATCACCTATATCGATGGTGACAAGGGCGAACTGCTGTATCGGGGCTACCCGATCGAGCAACTGGCCGAGCAGTGCAACTTCCTGGAAGTCACGTACCTGCTGAAAAACGGTGAACTGCCCAACACCACCCAGAAGGTCGACTTCGAGAACACCATCAAGCGTCACACGATGGTGCATGAGCAACTCGCCAAGTTCTACTCCGGCTTCCGCCGCGACGCCCACCCGATGGCCGTCATGACCGGTGTCGTCGGCGCCCTGTCCGCGTTCTACCACGACGCCATGGACTTCGCCGATGCCGAGCACCGCAACGTCAGCTTCAACCGTCTGATCGCCAAGATGCCGACCATCGTGGCCATGGCATACAAGTACAACATGGGCATGCCGTTCATGTATCCGGACAACGAACTGGATTACACGGCGAACTTCATGCGCATGATGTTCGGCAACCCCTGCGAGAAGTACGTGCCGAACCCGACGCTCGTTCGCGCCCTCGACATCATCTTCACGCTGCACGCCGACCACGAGCAGAACGCTTCCACCTCCACCGTCCGTCTGGCCGGTTCGTCGGGTGCCAATCCGTTCGCCTGTATCGCTGCCGGTATCGCCTGTCTGTGGGGTCCGGCCCACGGCGGTGCCAACGAAGCCTGCCTCAAGATGCTCGAGGAGATCGGTGACGTGTCCCGTGTCGGCGAATACATCAACCGCGCCAAGGACAAGAACGACACCTTCAAGCTGATGGGCTTCGGCCACCGCGTGTACAAGAACTTCGATCCGCGCGCCAAGCTGATGCGCAAGGTTTGCTACGACGTGCTGACCGAACTGGGCCTCGAGAACGATCGCCTCTTCAAGCTCGCCATGGAGCTCGAGAAGATCGCCCTCGAAGATCAGTACTTTGTCGAGAAGAAGCTCTACCCGAACGTGGACTTCTACTCTGGCATCGTCCAGAAGGCGCTGGGCATCCCGACCGAGATGTTCACCTGCATCTTCGCGCTGGCCCGCACCGTCGGCTGGATGACGCAGTGGGAAGAAATGATCACCGATCCGGAATACAAGATCGGTCGTCCGCGTCAGCTGTACATCGGCGCTGCGCGCCGCGACGTTGTGCCTCTGGCCCAGCGCGGCTAAGCAGCCGGAGGGGGAGGGGGAAACCGGCGAGGCAATGCGGGGTGGTCGCATCATCAGGCCATCCCGCTTTGTTTTTCCGCGAACAGTTGCAGACAAGGGATTCTCCCCACCGGAATATACCCAAGCCAATAAATAAGACTCGTACAAGTCAGGTGGTCGCCCATGATGAAACAGCTTTTCAACACGTCCCAGCTCTTCGGCAGCAACGCGCCGTTCATCGAAGAGCTCTATGAAGCCTATCTAGACAATCCCGATTCGGTCTCCGACGAGTGGCGCAGCTATTTCGATACGCTGCAGAACACCCCCGGTAACGGCCGCGATGTCGCCCATTACCCGATCATCAACGCCTTCGCCGATATGGCCAAGCGCGGCCCGGTGCGTACCGTGGCAGCCGGTGGCGGTGACCAGAAGCAGGTCAGCGTCCTGCAACTGATCAACGCCCACCGCTTCCTGGGCACCCGCTGGGCGCAGCTCGATCCGCTCAAGCGCACCGAGCGTCCCGAGATCCACGAACTCGAGCTGTCCCACTACGGCTTCACCGAGGGTGATCTCAACCAGACCTACAACACCGGTTCCTTCCACGGTCTGCCTGGCGACCACGCCACCCTGCGCGAGATCCTGGATGCCGTGCGTCAGACCTACTGCGGCTCCATCGGCGCCGAGTACATGTACATCACGGACATTGCCGAGAAGCGCTGGATCCAGGCCCGTCTCGAACCGACTCGCGGCAAGCCCGCCTTCCCGGCGGAACAGCAGCGCCGCATCCTCGAACGCCTGACCGCTGCAGAGACGATGGAGCGCTACCTGCACACCAAGTACGTGGGCCAGAAGCGCTTCTCCCTCGAAGGTGGTGAAAGCACCATCGTAGCGATGGACGAGCTGATCCGCGTGGCCGGCTCCCAGGGCGTGGCCGAGATCGTCATCGGCATGGCTCACCGTGGCCGTCTCAATGTGCTGGTGAACACCCTCGGCAAGTCGCCGAAGATGTTGTTCTCCGAATTCGAAGGCAAGGCTGCGTCCGATCTCTCCGCGGGCGACGTGAAGTACCACATGGGCTTCTCCAGCGATGTGATGACGTCCGGCGGTCCGGTGCACCTGACCCTGGCCTTCAACCCGTCCCACCTGGAAATCGTCAACCCGGTGGTCGAAGGCTCCGTCTATGCCCGCCAGACCCGGCGCGGTGAGAACGGCAAGGCCGAGGTGATCCCCGTCATCATCCACGGTGACGCCGCCGTCGCCGGCCAGGGTGTCAACCAGGAAATGCTCAACTTCGCGCAGACCCGCGGCTATGGCACGGGCGGCACGATCCACGTCGTGGTGAATAACCAGATCGGTTTCACCACCTCCGATCCGCGCGACTACCGCTCGTCCCTGTACTGCACGGACATCTTCAAGATGGCCGAGGCGCCGATCTTCCACGTCAATGGCGACGATCCGGAGGCCGTGGCCTTCGTGACGGGTCTGGCTGTCGAATACCGCCAGACCTTCAAGAAGGACGTGGTCATCGACATCGTCTGCTATCGCAAGCTCGGCCACAACGAAGCCGACGAGCCGATGGTGACCCAGCCGCTGATGTACAAGAAGATCGCCAAGCACCCCGGCACCCGCAAGCTGTACGCGGAAAAGCTGGTGCAGCTGGGTGTCTGCAAGGCCGAGGATCCCGATCAGTTCATCAAGGATTACCGCGCCGCGCTGGACAAGGGCGAACTCGTCACCAACCCCGTGCTGTCCGACTTCAAGCGCCAGTTCTCCCAGGACTGGAGCCCGTACGTTAACAAGAAGTACACCGACAAGTGCGATTCCCGAGTGCCGATGGCCGAGCTGAAGCGTCTGTCCAAGGCGCTCACCACCACGCCCGAAGGTTTCGTGCTGCATCCCCGCGTCCAGAAGATCATCGACGATCGCAAGGCAATGGGTGAAGGCAAGCTGGCCTTAGACTGGGGCATGGGTGAAAACCTGGCCTACGCCAGCCTGCTGGTGCAGGGCTATGGCGTCCGGCTCTCCGGTGAGGACGTAGGCCGCGGTACCTTCTTCCACCGTCATGCGGCCCTGCACGATCAGAACCGCGACCAGTGGCACGATGGCACCTTCCATCCGCTCAAGAACATCCGCGAAGGTCAGGGCCCGTTCTACTGCTACGACTCCGTGCTGTCCGAAGAGGCCGTGCTGGCCTTCGAATACGGCTACGCCTCCGCCGAGCCCAACCAGCTCGTCATCTGGGAAGCGCAGTTTGGCGACTTCGCCAACGGTGCCCAGGTGGTGATGGACCAGTTCATCAGCTCTGGCGAAGCCAAATGGGGTCGCCAGTGTGGTCTGGTCATGATGCTGCCCCACGGCTATGAAGGTCAGGGTCCCGAGCACTCCTCCGCCCGCATCGAGCGCTACATGCAGCTGTGCGCCGAGATGAACATGGAAGTGTGCATCCCGTCCGGCCCGTCGCAGATCTTCCACCTGCTGCGCCGTCAGGCCCTGCGTAAGCTGCGCAAGCCGCTGGTGATCATCACGCCCAAGTCCCTGCTGCGTCACAAGGATGCCGTGTCGTCCCTGGACGATCTCTCCAAGGGCACCTTCCAGACCGTCATCGGCGAAGTGGACGATCTGGATGCCAAGAAGGTCAAGCGGGTGCTCCTGTGCTCCGGCAAGATCTACTACGAACTGCTGGCCCACCGCCGTGCCAACAACATCGACGACATCGCCATCGTGCGCATGGAACAGCTCTATCCGTTCCCGGCCGATGCCTTCTCGGCCGAGGTCAACAAGTACCCCAACGCGAAGGAAGTCGTGTGGGTGCAGGAAGAGCCGCGTAACCAGGGCGTCTGGTACTGGCTGGCGTCCCGCCATCACCTGGACACCAACCTGAGCGACGACCACAAGTTCCTGCTGGTGGCGCGCCCGGCAGCCGCTTCGCCGGCGGTGGGGTACTACGCCAAGCACAATGCGCAACAAAAGGCTGTTATCGAAAATGCGTTCGGCGAAATCAATGCCTGATGCTCATGTCCGTGCCGAATTGAACAAGAGGGAGAAAACATGCTGATCGAAGTCAAAGTGCCGCAACTGTCCGAGTCCGTCTCCGAAGCGACCCTGGTGAGCTGGCACAAGAAGGAAGGCGACACTGTCAGTCGCGACGAGAACCTGATCGATATCGAAACCGACAAGGTCGTGCTGGAAACCCCGGCCCCGGCCGACGGCGTGCTGGTCAAGATCGTCAAGAACGGTGGCGATTCCGTCACCTCCGGCGAAGTGATTGCCACCATCGACACTGAAGCCAAGGCCGCTGCTGCGCCGGCCGCTGCGGCTGCTCCGGCACCGGCTGCTGCGCCCGCTGCGGCTGCGCCGGCCGCTGCGGTCTCCGCCGCCAGCCCCTCGGCCCGCAAGATCCTGGACGAGAAGGGCATCGCTGCCGCTGACGTGGCCGGTAGCGGTCGTGGTGGTCGTGTGACCAAGGAAGACGCCGTGGCTGCCCAGCCCAAGGCCGCTGCCGCCGCGCCGGCCGTGGCCGTGCCGACCGGCGACCGCGTCGAACAGCGCGTGCCGATGACCCGTCTGCGCGCCCGTATCGCCGAGCGTCTGATCCAGTCCAAGAACGAAAACGCCATCCTGACCACCTTCAACGAAGTCAACATGGCCCCGATCATGGCCCTGCGCAAGCAGTACGGGGACAAGTTCGAGAAGGCTCACGGCGTGCGTCTGGGCTTCATGGGCTTCTTCGTCAAGGCCGCTGTCGCCGCGCTCAAGAAGTTCCCGATCCTGAACGCCTCCGTGGATGGCAACGACATCGTGTACCACGGTTACATCGACATCGGCATCGCCGTGGGCTCCCCGCGCGGTCTGGTGGTGCCCATCCTGCGTGATGTGGATCAGATGTCCATCGCCGACATCGAGAAGAAGATCGCCGAATTCGGCCAGAAGGCCAAGGACGGCAAGATCTCCATCGAAGAGCTCACCGGTGGCACCTTCTCCATCTCCAACGGCGGCGTGTTCGGTTCCATGATGTCCACCCCGATCATCAACCCGCCCCAGTCCGCGATCCTCGGCATCCACGCCACCAAGGACCGCGCCGTGGTCGAGAATGGTCAGGTCGTCGTGCGTCCGATCAACTACCTCGCCATGTCCTATGACCACCGGATCATCGACGGCCGTGAAGCCGTGCTGGGTCTGGTGACCATGAAGGAAGCGCTGGAAGATCCGGCCCGTCTGATCCTCGACGTCTGATCTTCCGATCCGGGGCACGCGGGCGACAGCGATCCTGTCGCCCCGTGCCTTGTTTCCCTCCGCACAAGGAACTCTCACATGGCGAAGCAATTTGACGTTCTGGTCATCGGCGGTGGTCCCGGTGGCTACGTGGCCGCGATCCGCGCCGCGCAACTCGGTTTCAGCACGGCCTGCGCCGAATCCAATCCCTATGCCGACCCGAAGGGCGAACCCCGTCTGGGCGGCACCTGCCTGAACGTGGGCTGCATCCCCTCCAAGGCGCTGCTGCACACGTCCCACCTGTTCGAAGAAGCCGGTCATGCCTTCGAGGAGCAGGGCATCTCCGTTGGCAAGCCCAAGATCGACGTGCCCACCATGATCGGGCGCAAGTCCAAGATCGTCGAGCAGCTCACCCAGGGCATCAAGGGTCTGTTCAAGAAGAACAAGGTCACCTTCCTGGCCGGTCACGGTTCCTTCGTGGCCCCCATCGACGGTGGCTGGCAGGTCAAGGTTGGTGAAGAGGTCGTCGAGGCCAAGCAGGTCATCGTCGCGACCGGCTCCACGGCCCGCCACCTGCCGGGCATTCCGGTGGACAACAAGCTGGTGTGCGACAACATCGGCGCGCTCGACATCGACGCCGTGCCCAAGCGCCTCGGCCTGATCGGCTCCGGCGTGATCGGCCTGGAAATGGGTTCCGTGTGGAACCGCCTGGGCGCCGAAGTCACCATCCTGGAAGCCATGGACTCCTTCCTGGCCGCCGCTGACCAGGATGTGGCCAAGGAAGCGCTCAAGCTCTTCACCAAGCAGGGCCTGGACATCAAGCTGTCCGTCAAGGTCGGCGCCGTCACGGTCGGCAAGAAGTCCGTCACCGTCGAGTACGAGACCAAGGATGGCGCCCAGAAGGCCGAGTTCGACCGACTGATCGTCTCCGTGGGTCGCGTGCCCAACACCGCCGGCCTCAACGCCGAAGCGGTGGGGCTCAAGATCGACGAGCGCGGCTTCGTGGACGTGGATGGCCACAACCGCACCAACCTGCCGGGCGTCTGGGCCATCGGCGATGTGGTGCGTGGCCCCATGTTGGCCCACAAGGCGATGGAAGAGGGCGTGGCCGTGGCCGAGACGATGGCCGGTCAGAAGGGTCACACCAACTTCGACACCATCCCCTGGGTCATCTACACCTCGCCCGAGATCGCCTGGGTCGGCAAGACCGAGCAGCAGCTCAAGGCCGAAGGCGTCGCCTACAAGGTTGGCAAGATCCCCTTCCTGGCCAACGGCCGGGCCCTGGGGGCCGGTGCGCCGGCGGGCTTCGTCAAGATGCTGGCGGATGCCAACACCGACCGCGTGCTGGGTGTGCACATCATCGGCGCCAATGCCTCCGAGCTCATCGGTGAGGCCGTGGTGACGATGGAGTTCGCTGGCGCGTCCGAAGACCTGGCCCGCATCTGCCATGCCCACCCGACCCTGTCGGAAGTCGTGCACGAAGCGGCCCTGGCCTGCGACAAGCGTCCGCTGCACTTCTGATGTGACACCGGGCCGGCCCGTGCCGGCCCCCGCACCACCGGGGGTGGGAGGTAGGCGCCTACCTCCCGCCCCCGTTCCATTGAATCACCCGGAAATACGGTCTCGACCATGCCGCACCGCATCCTCAACGTTTCCGAAAAGGGCATGCTGGACGCCTATGAAGGCCTCCTCCGCGCCCGGGGCTACAAGTCCGATCCGGCCCAGCGTGCCGCTGCCCAGCGCCTGCAGGGCATGTACTCCGAACTGGTGGCCTTCAAGGCCGCACGGCGCGGGGCCATCCGCAAGCTGCTGTCCCGTCCCAAGATGCCCCGCAGCGTCTATTTCTGGGGTGGCGTGGGGCGCGGCAAGAGCTTTCTGATGGACTGCTTCTTCGATTCGGTGCCCTACCAGCGCAAGCGCCGGGTGCACTTCCATGCCTTCATGCAGGAAGTGCAGAACGATCTGAAGAACCTCAACCACGAGCCCGATCCCCTGCAGAAGGTGGCCGACCGCATCGCGCGTCAGACCCGCCTGCTGTGCTTCGACGAGTTCCACGTCTCCGACATCGCCGACGCCATGATCCTCGGCCGTCTGCTCGACGCCCTGTTCCAGCGTGGCACGATCTTCGTGATGACCTCCAACTACCCGCCAGACGGTCTGTATCCCAATGGTCTGCAGCGCATCAACTTCCTGCCCACCATCGACATGATCAAGCGGCGTTTCGACGTGGTGGAGGTGGATCACGGCACCGACTACCGCCTGCGCAGTCTGGAGAAGATGGAAGCCTTCCTGGTGCCCGGCGACGATGTCGCGGACAAGCGCCTGGCGTCCGATTTCGCCCAGATCGCCGGCACGCCGGGGGAGGGTGGCGAGATCGAGGTGCTCGAGCGCACGCTCAAGGTCGTACGTCAGGCGCCCGGCGTCATCTGGTTCGACTTTGCCACCCTGTGCGGGGGCGCCCGTTCCCAGAACGACTACCTGGAGATCGCCCGCGAGCATCACACCCTGATCCTCTCCCGCGTGCCGAAGATGAACGCCGGCATGGCCTCCGAGGCTCGGCGCTTCACCTGGCTCATCGACGTGCTCTATGACCACCGGGTCAAGCTGCTGGTCAGCGCCGAATGCGAGGCCTACGACCTCTATCGCGAGGGCCATCAGGCCAACGAGTTCCAGCGCACCGTCAGCCGCCTGATGGAGATGCGCTCGCGGGAATACCTGGCCGAGGCCCACCGGGTCGACTGAGCGATCCATGGGGCGTGGGCGTTTCACCGTCTTGCGGGGCGCGATGGCGGCCATCGTCGGGCTCGGCGTGCCCGCCGTCCCGGCCCAGGCGCCCGTCGGACGCCTGGAGATCATCCCTCTGCGGCATCGCCCCGCCGATCAGATCGTGGCGGCGATCCGGCCCCTCGTGGCGCCCGGCGGCGCCCTCAGCGCGATGGGCGACAAGCTCGTCCTGCGCACCTCGCCGGCCAATCTGGCCGAGCTGCGCCGCGCCATCGAAGCCCTCGACACGCCGATCCGCCGGCTGGTGATTTCCGTGCGTCAGGGCGATGTGCGGGACTTTGCGATGGCGGACGGTGGCGTGGGGGGCATCTTTCGTCCCGGCGACAGCCGTGTCGTCATCCGGGGCGACGCCCGTCAGGGCAGCGCCCGCGAGCAGATCGACCAGCAGGTCGAGGTGATCGAGGGCGGTCAGGCCCTGATCCGGGTCGGCCAGTCCGTGCCCCTGCGGATGCGCCAGGGCTATGCCACGCCCGACGGTGGCTGGGTGACGGCCGACAGCATCGCGCTTGTCGACGTGGGCAGCGGTTTCTACGCCGCGCCCCAGCTCGTTGGCGAACAGGTGCGCATCGAGATCCGTCCCGAGCAGGCTCGCCTGGACGCTGGCGGGCAGGTCGAATCCGCGCGCCTCGCGACCACCGTGAGCGGCCCTCTGGGGGCCTGGATTCCCCTCGGTGGCAGCACCACGGAATCCACTCGCAACGCGGCCGGTCTGTCTGGCGCGGCGCAGGGCCGCGAGACGCTCAGCCGGCAGGTGTGGCTGCGGGTAGACGCCCTCGACTGAGCCCATGGATATCGACACCGCCTTCGCCGCCGACGGCCCCCTCGCCGCCGCCATTCCCGGCTTTGCGCCGCGCCCCCAGCAGCTCGAGATGGCCCGCCAGATCGCCGACACCCTGCGCGCCAACCGGGTGCTGGTGGCCGAGGCCGGCACCGGCACCGGCAAGACCTTCGCGTACCTCGTGCCGGCCCTTCTCAACGGCGGCAAGGTCATCCTGTCCACCGGCACCAAGACCCTGCAGGACCAGCTCTTCAACCGGGATCTCCCCACCGTGCGGGGCGCCCTCAAGGTGCCCGTTGCCGTCGCCCTCCTCAAGGGCCGCGCCAACTACGTGTGTCACTATCACCTGGCGCGCAACCTGGTGGACGGACGCTTCCAGAGCCCCCAGGACGCCGTCCACCTGCGCGCCATCGGCCGCTTCCTGGAAATCACCCGGAGCGGCGACAAGGCCGACTGCCCGGAGGTGCCGGAAGACGCGCCCGCGTGGATGTACGCCACCTCTTCGCGGGACAACTGTCTGGGTCAGGACTGTCCCAACATCAAGGAATGTTTCGTCGCCGCCGCCCGTCGGGCGGCCATGGAGGCCGACGTGGTGGTGGTCAATCACCACCTCTTCTTCGCCGACGTGATGCTGCGCGACGAAGGCATGGGCGAACTGCTGCCGTCCTGCAACGCGGTGATCTTCGACGAAGCCCACCAACTGCCCGAGACCGCCAGCCTGTTCTTCGGCGAGAGCGTGTCCACTGCCCAGGTGCTGGAGCTGGCCCGCGATACCCGCTCCGAGACCGTCGCTGCCGCGCGGGACTGCGTGGATCTCATCGAAGCCACCCGCAGCCTCGAAAAGGCTGCCCGCGACCTGCGCCTCGCGGTGAGCGCCGAGAACGCCCGCTTCGGCTTTGCCCAGCTCGCCGACAACCCCGGCTTCCACGAAGCGGTGGCGCATCTCGACGACGAACTGGGTGCCTTCCGCATTCTCGTCGAATCCCAGGCCGAACGCTCCGAAGGGCTGGCCGCGTGCCTGCGCCGCACGCAGGAGATCCAGGAACGCCTCACCCGCTGGCGCGCGCCGGAGAACACCGACTGGGTGCGCTGGGTCGAGGTCTTCAGCCAGACCCTGGCCCTCAACGCCACGCCCCTGTCCATCGCCTCCATCTTCAAGCGCCAGTTGGACGGCCACCCACGGGCCTGGATCTTCACCTCCGCGACCCTCGCCGTCGGCCCCGATTTTGGCCACTACTGCCGCGAACTGGGCCTGCACTGGCTGGAACCACCCCCCGATACCGCCCTGTGGGGCAGTCCCTTCGACTACCCGCAGCAGGCCATCCTCTATGCGCCCCAGGACATGCCGGACCCCAACAGCCCGGTCTATCCGGAGGCCGTCGCGCGGGTCGCCTATCCCCTGATCCGCGCCGCCCAGGGGCGCACCTTCGTGCTGTGTACCGCCCTCAAGGCCATGCGCCGTATCCACGAGGTGATTGCCGACAAGCTCGCCGCCGAGCAGCTCGATCTGCCCCTGCTGCTCCAGGGCGAAGGCTCCCGCTCGGAGCTCCTTGCCCGCTTCCGGCGCCTGGGCAATGCGATCCTGGTGGCCAGCCAGAGCTTCTGGGAAGGCGTGGACGTGCCGGGCGACGCCCTCTCGGTGGTGGTCATCGACAAGCTGCCCTTTGCGCCGCCCGACGACCCGGTCCTCGCCGCGCGCATCGAACACCTCCAGAAGAGCGGCCGTAATCCCTTCATGGAGTACCAGCTGCCGCGCGCCGTCATCAACGTCAAGCAGGGCGCCGGCCGCCTCATCCGCACCGAGCGCGACCGAGGCGTCCTCGCCATCTGCGACCCGCGCATGCTCAGCAAGCCCTACGGCCGGCGTGTCTGGCAGAGCCTGCCGCCGATGCGGCGCAGCAAGGTGGAGGCCGAAGTGGTGGCGTTTCTAGAAGACCTGCCGCCGCCTGCCGCGGGTGGGTGCTGAGCGTCGCTACCGCTTGCTACAATCCGCCACCTGTACCGATCCGCCAATCGCCCGAACCCGTTTCCCGACCCCACCGTTGCTTTCGTGACCACCCGTCTGCGCTCCGCCGACCCTGAACCCGCCGACCGGGCCCACTCTACGGGCACGGCGGGCTGTGGCGGACGGGCCGAAACCCTGAACGCCACCTGCCAGTGCATCACCCTCGACAGGCCGGCCCTGCGCGAGGCCCTGGCGCGGGATCCGCGGGACGGGGCTCTGACCGCGCTCCTCGCCGAATCCCGTCCGCACCTGTTCTCCGACGCCATGGCCTTCGTCGCCCAGGCCCACCTGGAGCACATGGCAGAGGTGGTCGCCGCCATCGAACGGGTCGTTGCGCAGCCCGCCTGGCAGGCTGCCGTGCTGGCCGATGCGCCCGTCGCGGCGCGGCGTCCAGGGGCGGCGCAGGGCGTCTTCCTTGGTTACGACTTTCACCTCGGGCCCGACGGACCGCGGCTCATCGAGATCAACACCAATGCCGGGGGCGGACTGCTCAGCGCTGTGCTCGGCCGTGCCCAGCGCGCCTGCTGTGCGGAAGTCGGCAGCCTGATGCGCGCCGCCGTGCCGACGGGGACCGACGATGCGGAAACCGCCTTCCTCGCCATGTTCCGCGCCGAATGGCAGGCGGAGCGGGGCGACGCGCCCCTGCGGCGCATCGCCATCGTGGATGATCGGCCTGGCGACCAGTATCTGCTGCCCGAATTTTTGCTCTTCCAGCGCCTCTTCGAGCGCCACGGCATCGCCGCGGTGGTCTGCGATCCGGCCGAGCTGCGCTGCGAGCGGGGCTGCCTGTGGCACGACGGTCAGCGGGTGGACATGGTCTACAACCGCCTCACCGACTTCGCCCTTGACGAACCTGCCCACGCCGCCCTGCGTGCCGCGTGGAACACGGATGCCGCGGTGATCACACCCCATCCCCGCGCCCACGCCCTCTACGCGGACAAGCGCAATCTGGTCCGCCTGTCCGACCCGGACCTGCTGCGCGGGCTGGGCGTCGATGCCGAGACGCAGGCCGTCCTGGGCGCCGGCGTGCCGCGCACCGAGGCGGTCACGCCAGACCGGGCGGAGGCCCTGTGGGCGGCGCGGCGGGGCCTCTTCTTCAAGCCCGCGTCGGGCTTCGGCAGCCGCGGCGCCTACCGGGGCGACAAGCTCACCCGGCGGGTCTTTGCCGAGATCCTGGCTGGTGATTACATCGCCCAGGCCCTGGTGCCGCCCTCCGAGCGGCGCGTGACCGTGGATGGCGCGGCGGTGGATCTGAAGATGGACCTGCGCAACTACGTGTATGGGGGCCAGGTCCAGCTCGTGACCGCGCGCCTGTATCGGGGCCAGACCACCAATTTCCGCACCCCCGGCGGCGGCTTCGCGCCGGTGCTGGCGGTGCCCTGCGACGATGCCCGAGGATGAGGGGATGAAGGTGTTCGGATTCGCCGGCTGGTCCGGCTCGGGCAAGACGACCCTGATGGAGCGGGTGATCCCGCTGCTCACCGGGCGGGGCCTGAAGGTGTCGGTGATCAAGCACACCCACCACCGCTTCGACCTGGACCAGCCGGGCAAGGATTCCTGGCGTCACCGGGAGGCGGGCGCCGCCGAGGTGCTGCTGATCTCGGAAAGGCGCTGGGCCCTGATGCATGAGCTGAGGGACGAGCCGGAACCCGATCTGGCGGCCCAGCTGGCGCGCATGTCGCCCTGCGACCTGGTGCTGGTGGAGGGCTTCAAGCACCTGGGCCTCCCCAAGCTCGAGATCCATCGTCCGGCCCACGGGCGTCCGCTGCTCCATCTGTCCGATCCGGCCATCGTGGCCGTGGCGACCGACGGGGCACTTGCGACGGACCTGCCTTGTCTCAATCTCAACGATCCGGCCGCGGTGGCCGGCTTCATCGTGGATCACCTGGAACTCTGACATGAGCTCAACCCTGCGTTCCTACGAGGACGTGCGCGACGCCCTGATCGCCCTGGCCCGACCCGTCGTCGAGACCGAGGTCCTGCCCACCGCCGAGGCCCTCGGCCGCGTGCTGGCCGATGCCGTGGTGTCGCCGCTGGAGGTGCCGCCCCTCGACAATTCCTATATGGACGGCTACGCCGTGCGGATCGCCGATCTGCCCGCCCCGGGAACCCGCCTGCCGGTGAGTCAGCGCATCCCGGCCGGCAGCGTGGGCAGCCGCTTGCAGCCCGGCACGGCGGCCCGCATTTTCACCGGCGCGCCCATTCCGGCCGGCGCCGATGCGGTGGTGATGCAGGAGTTCTGCTCGCCGGACGGAGACGGCGTGGTGATCGATCACCTGCCGCGACCCGGCGAATGGATCCGTCGGGCCGGCGAGGACATCGCCCGCGGTCAGACCATCCTCCACGCCGGCGACCGGCTGACGCCCCAGCGCCTCGGTCTGGCGGCCTCCGTGGGCGCGGCGCATCTGACGGTCCGGCGGCGTCTGCGGGTGGCCCTGTTCTCCACCGGTGACGAGCTGGTCATGCCCGGCGAGGCCTTGCCGCCGGGCGCCATCTACAACTCCAACCGCTTCACGCTGCGGGGCCTGCTGGAAGGACTGGGCTGCCAAGTGGACGACCGGGGCATCGTGCCCGACCGGCTCGACGCGACCCGCGCCGCCCTGCGCGGTGCGGCGGAGGTGAGCGACCTGATCCTCACCAGCGGTGGCGTCTCCACCGGCGAGGAGGACCACATCAAGCCGGCGGTGCAGGCCGAGGGGCGCCTGGACTCCTGGCAGGTCGCCATGAAGCCGGGCAAGCCGGTGGCCTTCGGGCATGTGAACGGGGCCGCCGGGACGGCGGGCGCCGCCTTCATCGGCCTGCCCGGCAATCCGGTCTCCAGCTTTGTCACCTTCCTGGTGCTGGTCCGGCCTTTCATCCTGCGTGCGCAGGGGGTGCGCGAGGTGCTGCCCCGCGCGCTGCCCCTGACGGCCGCCTTCGACCTGCCCCGGCCGGACCGGCGACGGGAGTTCCTCCGCGCCCGTCTCGGTGCCGACGGGCGCGTCGAGATCCATCCCAACCAGGGACCGGCGGTGTTCACGTCGACGGTGTGGGCCGAGGGCCTGGTCGACAATCCTCCCGGTCACGTCGTCCAGGCGGGCGACCGGGTCCATTACATTCCCTATTCCGAACTGCTGTCATGAGCGTCAAAGTCCTGTATTTCGCCAGCCTGCGGGAAACCCTCGGCTACTCCCACGAAACCCTGACCCTGCCCACGCAGATCGCCACTCTGGGCGACCTGCGCACCCACCTGGCCCGCCGCGGCGGTGTGTGGGAGGCGCTGGGGGAGGGCCGCAACGTGCGCGCTGCCATCAACCAGGAGATGGCCGGCCCCGAGCGCCCGGTGGCCGACCGGGACGAGATTGCCTTTTTTCCGCCGGTGACCGGAGGCTAGGATGAGCACAACGGGATTTCGCATCCAGGTGCAGGAGGCCGACTTCGACACCGGCGCCGAGATCGCCGCGCTGTCGGCGGGTCGCGACGACGTGGGTGCGGTGGCCAGCTTCGTCGGCCTGGTGCGGGCCGACAAGTCCGCCTGCCAGACCGGCCACGTCTCGGCCATGACCCTGGAACACTACCCCGGCATGACCGAGAAGGCCCTCGAAGCCATCGTGGACGAAGCCGCCGGGCGCTGGTCCCTGCAGGGCGTGCGGGTCATCCACCGCTTCGGCCGGCTGCTGCCCGGCGAGCGCATCGTCTTCGTCGGGGTGGCGAGCAGCCACCGGGGCGACGCCTTCGCTGCCTGCGAATTCATCATGGACTACCTCAAGACCCGCGCCCCGTTCTGGAAAAAGGAAGACACCCCCGCGGGCGGCCGCTGGGTGGACGCCCGCGAAGCCGACGACAGCGCTGCGGCGCGCTGGGCGCAGCCCGGTGGTGATTGATGCGCTTCCCCGGTCCGCTGCGGCGGTCGCGGGCGTCCCCCTGCGTCCGGTCGTCCGACCCGCGCCGGTCCCGGCGGACGGCGTCCGTTCCGCCTCCAACGCCTGCATGGGCAGCGTGACTGCTCCGCCGCTTTCCGCCCGCAGCTAGGCCATGTGGATCGTCCGGATCGCCCTGCAGCGGCCTTACACCTTCATCGTGATGGCCCTGCTGATCGTTCTGGCCACGCCGCTGGTGCTGCTGCGCATCGCCACGGACGTGCTGCCCGAGATCAACATCCCGGTCATCAGCGTGATCTGGACCTACACCGGCATGTCGGCCCAGGAAATGGCCCAGCGCGTCACCGGCCCCAACGAGCGCCTGCTGGCGACCACGGTCAACGACGTGGAGCACTTCGAGTCCCAGTCCTACGCCGGCATCGCCATCATCAAGCTGTTCCTCCAGCCCAAGGCCAGCGTCGAGGCGGCCCTCGCCCAGATCGCGTCCACCGAGGGCGGCGCCCTGCGCCAGCTGCCGCCGGGCATCACGCCGCCCCTCGTCATTCGCTACACCGCATCGGCCATTCCGGTGGTGCAGCTGGGCATCTCCAGCGCGTCCCTGCCGGAGCAGGTGATGTTCGACACCGCGGTGAACACCCTGCGGCCCCGCCTGGTGTCCATTCCGGGCGTCGCGCTACCGTTTCCGTATGGGGGCAAGAGCCGTGTGGTGTCCGTGGACCTGGATCTGCCGGCGCTGCAGGCCAAGGGGCTCGCGCCGCTGGACGTGGTCAATGCCATCAACGCCCAGAACCTGATCCTGCCCGGCGGCACGGCCAAGATCGGTGCCACCGAGTTCGCGGTGAAGATGAACGGCTCGACGCGCAGCGTGGAGGAGCTCAACGACCTGCCGGTGCGCCTGGGCAGCGGCGCGGCGGTCTATCTGCGGGACGTGGCCGTGGTGCGGGACGGCTTTTCGCCCCAGACCAACATCGTGCGCCAGGACGGCAAGCGCGGCGTGATCCAGTCCGTGCTCAAAAACGGCGGCGCCTCCACGCTTCAGATCGTGGACAACCTGCGCACCGCCCTGGCCGACGCCCTGCCCAGCCTGCCCGAGGACATCCGCGTCACGCCCCTGTTCGACCAGTCCGTGTTCGTCCGCGCGGCCATCGGCGGGGTGGTGCACGAAGGCCTCATCGCCGCCTGCCTCACGGCCGCGATGATCCTGCTCTTCCTCGGCAACTGGCGCACCACCTGCATCGTCGCCATCTCGATTCCCCTGTCGGTGCTGGCCTCCATCCTCACCCTCTACGCCCTCGGCGAGACCATCAACATCATGACCCTCGGCGGGTTGGCGCTGGCGGTGGGCATTCTGGTGGATGACGCTACCGTCACCATCGAGAACATCGAGCGCTACCTGCACCTGGGCCACGACCTGGAGACTGCCATCCTCGAAGGCGCCGGCGAGATCGCCGTGCCGGCGCTGGTGTCGACCCTGTGCATCTGCATCGTCTTCGTGCCCATGTTCTTCCTCACCGGCGTGGCCCGTTACCTCTTTGTGCCCCTGGCCGAGGCGGTGATCTTCGCCATGCTGGCCTCCTACCTGCTGTCCCGCACCCTGGTCCCGACCCTCGCCCTGCTGTTCATGAAGGGCCAGCACGGTGGCGGGGCGGGCGGCTGGCTGCAGCCCCTCTACACCCGCTTCGACGCCGCCTTCGAGCGCCTGCGGGGGGGCTACATCGTGCTCCTGAGCGTGCTGCTGCCGCGCCGGCGCCGCTTCATCGCCGCCTTCCTGGCGGTGTGCGCCCTGTCCATGGGCCTGTACGCCGTGCTCGGCCGCGACTTCTTCCCCGCGGTGGATGCGGGCATCGTCCGCCTCCACTTCCGCGCCCCCAGCGGCACCCGCATCGAGGAGACGGCGCGCCTGGCGGACCGCATCGAGGCGGCCCTGCGCGAACTCATCCCGGCCGACCAGATCACCACCCTGGTCGACAACCTGGGCCTGCCCAACAGCGGCATCAACCTCTCCTACAGCAATGCCGGCACCATCGGCACCCTGGACGGCGAGATCCAGGTCGCCCTGGCGCCCGGGCATGGGTCGTCCGCCAACCTCGTCGAGCGCCTGCGGGACGCGCTGCCCCCGCGCTTTCCGGGCATCGAGTTCTTCTTCCAGCCTGCCGACGTGGTCACCCAGATCCTCAACTTCGGCCTGCCGGCCGCGATCGACGTGCAGATCAGCGGCCTGCGCATGGCCGAGAACTACCGCGTCGCCGCCCAGCTCGAAAAAGCCGTCCGGCGTATTCCCGGCGCGGTCGACGTCCATATCCACCAGCGCTTCGACCTGCCCACGGTCAACCTGGCCATGGACCGCAACCGCCTGCAGCAACTCGGCCTGTCCGCCGCCAACGTGGCCCAGAACGTCCTGATCCCTCTCTCCGGCAGCTTCCAGACCGCCCCGAGCTTCTGGCTCAATCCCCGGAACGGTGTGTCCTACAACATCACCGTGCAGTCGCCCCAGTACCGCATCGACTCCCTCGACAGCCTGCTCCAGATCCCCGTGGCCGGCAGCGCGGGCACGCCCGGCCAGCTCCTGTCCAACCTCGTGCAGGTGGGTTCCGGCCGCGAGCCGGCCATCGTCTCCCGCTACAACATCGAACCGGCGGTGGATCTCTACGTCAGCGTGCACGGCCGCGACCTGGGGGCCGTGGTGGCCGACGTGGAGCGCGAGGTGGAGGCCGTCCGCGGGCTGCTGCCCAAAGGCTCGCGCATCAGCCTGCAGGGCCAGGCCCGCACCATGAACAGCTCCTTCATCGGCCTGGGCATCGGTGTGGTGATGGCCGTCGTGCTGGTCTACCTGCTCATCGTCGTGAATTTCCAGTCCTGGGTGGACGCCTTCATCATCATCACCGCGCTGCCGGCCGCCCTGGCGGGCATCGCCTGGATGCTCTTCCTCACCGGCACGCCCCTCAGTGTGCCAGCCCTCACCGGCGCGATCATGACCGTCGGTGTCGCCACGGCCAACAGCATTCTGGTGGTGTCTTTCGCCCGCCAGCGTCTGCTGGCCGGCGCGCCGCCCCTGTCCGCGGCGCTGGAGGCGGGCGCCACCCGCCTGCGTCCGGTGTTGATGACGGCCCTTGCCATGATCATGGGCATGCTGCCCATGGCCATCGGCCTCGGCGAAGGGGGCGAGCAGAACGCCCCGCTGGGCCGCGCCGTGATCGGCGGCCTGCTGTGGGCGACCCTGTCCACGCTGGTGTTCGTGCCCCTCGTGTTCGCCGCCGTGCATCGGGGCTTTGCCCGTCGCACGGCGCGTCGGGCGGCGCTGGCCGGAAGCATCTAGGATGATTCGCCCCTCACGCTCACTTTGTTCCTGGCCCCCTGGAGGGGCGCCGGTCGTCCGTGGGACGGCCCGGCAGGAGGTCTGACATGTCCGCCAAGCGCCACGCCAGTCTCGGCATTCACGGTGACCACGCGTCCGC